>NZ_VDMB01000007.1 GCF_006175995.1 Desulfobotulus mexicanus | reverse complement strand
GATTAGATATCCCCTGACGTCAAGTCAGCTAAAGACCCCTTGGAGACTACAAGGTTGATAGGCCGGGTGTGTAAGTGCAGTAATGCATGGAGCTTACCGGTACTAATCGGTCGTGAGGCTTAGCCACAATATTGGTGATCTTTGATTGCAGCAAAAGCGCTTTGGTTTTAATGAGCTTGTCATAGATAAAAAAAATAACTCGACGCATGAATGAATAAGGTATAAAAGCCTTTAGTTCTTTTTTAATACAATACATCGAAATACAATTTTCGGTGGCGATGGCGTCAAGGTCACACCCGTTCCCATCCCGAACACGGAAGTTAAGCTTGACTGCGCCGATGGTACTGCATGGGCAACTGTGTGGGAGAGTAGGACGCCGCCGGATTCTTTTAACGCCCTGCCTTCAAGGTGATTTCACCTCGAAGACAGGGCGTTTTTTATTTGATCTGATTAATTTGCCTTTCCCTGATCTTTTTATCTCCCAGAGCTGTCTCTTCGGCTCGAAAATAGTGGGTAGTGGTTTACGCTTGTCAGCGGGCACCCGTGAAGGGTACCCCTGTAGAGAAGTCTTTTCTTTTTTTAATATTTAGACAAGATTTTGAATGCGTCGTATCTGTTCTTTCAGACGTTTTGCTGAAATGGGACCAAGGGCACCTACTTCCTGCGCAAAAACAGAGACTTTGAATTCTTCTATCATCCAGAAAAGATTTTCCACTTCATTCTTTTTTTCTTCAGATACATGGGGACTCAGCTCCGAGAGGATCTCCTTCAGGGCGTTTTCATAGGGCTTTATTTCAGTCTGTTTCCGTGCATCCTTTGAAAAATCCTCCGAAGCTCTCTGGATGCGGATGACCATGGCTTTGAGGTAGCGGGGGAAATGCATTATTCTTTCCGATGAATAAAGCTTTACAAAATTTTCCGGAATCAGACGCTGCATCTCTTTATCCATTTCTTCAAGAAAAGAAATGGTTTTTGCGCCACCTTTTTTTCTGAAGGAATAAAAAATATCACGGACTTCCTGGGCCGCATAAAGTACAGGGAGTACGGCTTTTATAAGATTTTTGCCCTCTGGAATCAGGTTTTCTTTTGCCTTTGACAGGGCATCCAGAAAGGCTTTTTCGGATCGGATGTCCAGTCTTGTCATGGGGGCGCAGACAGCTTCCTTAAGATTTTGCTCAAAGGCTTCCTTTCCACTGAAATGGAGCAGGATTTCCCGGGTATCTGCAGGAAGAGTCAAATGTTTTTTGAGGTGTGCAATTTCTGATTTCAGTTCTTTTTCCAAAAGCTGTGCCATGGCTGTTTCATGGTGATAACGGGCTTCTGACCTGGATGTGAAAAGGCTTCGGCCTACTCCATTTTCCGTAATGCTAAAGGCTGTGAAAACAAGATCGCTATCCGGATTTTCTGGATCCAGACTCAGGCGTTCGGGCATTCCGTCCAGTTCCCTTATGGTTACCGGGTTCTTTTCCCATTTTTCCCGGAATATTTCCAGTTTCTTGTTTTTCCGGGTATTTTGAATGTTTTCCCTTAGAACTGACGGATCTCTTGATACTGAGAGAATTTTTCCGCTGCTGTCCGTAAGGCAAAGTCTCATGCGCAGATGGTCAGGCAGGTCGATTTCATTGAACCGGGCCGGTGCTACATCCACATTGTAACGCTGGTAGAGAAAGCGGCTTAAGGCCATGGCCAGGGGCTTGCCATCGGGCTTCAGCTCCTTTGCAATGTCCTTTGCCGTATCCGGTAGTGGAACAAGGCGTTTACGTATGATTTTAGGGAGACCTTTCAGCATAACTTCTATTTTTTCGCAAAAGAGGCCGGGAATTAGCCACTCTGTTTCATGGGGGTTGATTTCAGCAGACAGGTCAAGGGGGATCCGTACACTGATACCATCGGAATCTTCTCCCGGATTGAAAGAATAAGTGCATGGGAAAAGTTCTTTTTTACCCAGTGAGACTTTTTCCGGGAAAAGGGCTAAGATTTTTGTGTCCGTATCCCCAAAGAGCAAGTCCTTTTCCTCCATGCGCAGATAACTGTCATCTCCTTTTTTTCTTATCTCATTTAAAAGGGTTCTGATATCAAAGATGCCTGTAATTCTGGACGCGTAAAAATCAAAGATCGCATTTTCTCCGGCAAAAAGATCCCTGCGACGCAGACGGTCTTCCTTTGCAAGCACTTCTTCTAGTGTTTTTTGGTTGTGGATAAGAAAGGGTGGGAGCTGTTTCAGCTCTCCCTGAACCAGAGCGCTCTGGATAAAAATCCGTGTTGCAGTTTCAGGGTCTTCTGTGCCAAAGGGCACTGACTCCCTGTCCGTCAGGATGAGACCGTAAAGGCTGCGTCTGCGAAAGGCCATGACCCTGCCTTTGTTTTTTTCCCAGTGGGGGGCATAGAGGCTTTCACTTATCAGGCTGCCACCTGCTCCCACCACCCATAATGGATCTATGGAAGCAAGGCATCGGGCAAAAAGTCTTGATGTTTCGACCATTTCAGCAGAAACAATCCAGTCAGGATTTTTATTGAAGAGTCCGGAACCAGGGAAAATCATCACTTCCCGGTTTCTGGAAGCCAGCAGGATGTTTTTGTCTTTTCTGCGGGCAATATTGGATAAATGTCCGGTCAGGATGGCCTTATGAATGGCTTCGTATCTGGGGCTGAAGGGGCCTGAAGCATCAGGGCTTGCTTCAGGCTGCTGTGTTATTTCGGCTTTGATATCTGTCTCTTCCAGCATTTCAATAATCTGAAGGGATAAATCCCGCCATTCACGCATGCGCTTAAAAGACAGAAAATATCGTTCCGTAAATTTTTTCAAAGGGGCGATACCAAGACTGCCCCGGCTTTCTTCGATAAATTTTTTCCAGATATTTAGCAGCGTGATAAAATCGGATAGAGGATCGACAAAATTTTTCTGGGCCTGTAGTGCCTGCTGCTTTTTGTCTTCTGGTCTTTCCCTTGGGTCTACGGCCGTTATGCCAGCGGCGATAACCGCTACGTCTTCGACGCATCCGAGTTCTTCTGCTGACACAAGCATTCGGGCAATTCTTGGATCCAGAGGGATGGATGCCATTCGTTTTCCCACAGACGTCAGCTCAAAGCCTGATGTTTCTTTTTTCTGGGATTTTACTGGGCAGATGGCACCGAGTTCCTGCAGAATATCGTAACCATCCTTAATCAATCTGTCTGCGGGTCTGTCCACAAAGGGGAAGTCCCGTATGTCTCCCAGACGCAGGGCTGTCATTTTCAAAAGAACATCGGCAAGGTTGGCCCTTAGGATTTCAGGGGTGGTAAAACGTTCTCTGGCTTCATAGGACTCTTCGGAGTAAAGGCGGATACATATCCCGTTGGCAACACGGCCGCAACGTCCTTTTCTCTGATCTGCACTGGATTTTGAGATGGGTACAATGGGAAGGCTTGTGCTTCGTATACCTGGTATGTATCGAGGAACTCTGGCCACACCCGTATCCACCACGTAGCGAATCCCGGGTATGGTAAGGGAGGTTTCAGCAACGTTGGTGGCAACGACTATTTTTCTGCCGTCAGCTGGTTGAAAGACCCTGCGCTGCTGCGTACCTGTAAGGCGGGCATAGAGCGGAAGGATGACAGCCCCCTTATAATTTCGTCCGCTGAGTAGATCACATGCTTCCCGTATATCGTATTCTGTTGGCAGAAAGACAAGGATATCTCCGAATGGGCCTTCCGTCACAAGCTCATCTATGGCCCTTGCCACCTGTTCCGCAAGGGAAGGGCTGTCTTTTTCCTCTTCTTCGGGCTGGGGCTGATAGCGGACCTCAACGGGGTACATGCGGCCGGATACGGTAAGAATCGGGGCACCTGCGAAGGCTGTGGAAAATTTTTCCGTATCAATGGTGGCGGATGTGATGATGACTTTCAGGTCTTTTCTTTTCTGGGTAATACGAATGAGAAAACCCAGAAGAAAATCGATATTCAGACTGCGTTCATGGGCTTCATCGATGATCAGGGTGTCGTACTGATTCAAAAAAGGGTCCGACAGGGTTTCTGATAAAAGCATGCCATCGGTCATGAGCTTGATGATGGTATCTTGTCCGGTCTGATCACGGAAACGGACTTTACAGCCAACGGCCTGTCCCAGAGTTGTGTGCAGCTCCTCTGCTATGCGCTCGGCCACACTTAAGGCGGCAATACGGCGGGGCTGGGTGCAGCCGATGCGTCCATATTGGCCTCTGCCTGCTTCAAGGCAGAGTTTGGGGAGCTGGGTTGTCTTGCCGGAACCCGTTTCTCCGGCAATAATGACAACGGAATTATCCTGGATGGCCTTGATTATGGCGTCTTTATGGGCGGTTATGGGGAGGTTTGTGTCAAAGGAGGTCCGGGGGAGCTTCTTTTTGCGTTCATAAAAACGTTCTTTTGCTTCAGTTAGTTTTTTTTCAAGGAAGATGAGGTTCTGCTCCTGTTTTTCCTCTGGTATTTTTTTAATGTCATGACGGAAACTTCGAATTTTTTTACGAATTGTCATACGATCCGCAATAAGGGTTTCTGAAGAGGCCCTGTGTATGCGGTTCAGTCTTTTTTCTGTAGAGTTATTATTTGCTGGCTTATATGTTGACAATGTTAAGACCGCTTGTGTAGGTTAGAAGAAAAATAATTTTCTAAAACTATTGTTCAATATGGGAATGCATTTTCTTTTGAGTCTGTCCGAAGAAAGACGGGGCAAGTCTAATATAGCATTCAGGTGAAAACCAGTCTTTTTAAAGTGTAGGGTGGTAGTAAAAGAGAAAAGACCTGCAGCAAGGCCTTTGGGGCAGAAGTTTTTTTAAGATCGGATATCATATGCTGAAAAAAATATTCCTTTGTTTTTTATTATTGATTCTTATGAGGCCTGCCGGGGCAGAAGGCCCGGAAAAACTTCATGTGGGTATTCTTGATCTGCCACCCCTGTATGAAGTGGGGCCGGATGGAAAGCCAGGCGGTATTCTGATGGAATTTTTGACCAGCATACTGGATCATGCTGGATACACCTATGATATGGTCGTTTATCCACCTAGGAGGCTTTACTGGAATATTGCCCAAGGGCGGTGTCATGTTTTTCTCGGGGTAAAAAATGTTCCCGAACTGGAAGGCAGGGTTCTCTACAGTAAAAAAAATATAACAAACATTGATATGAGTGTTTATGCCTTTGGTGAGAAAAAACTTCCGGCAAAAAAAGAAGATCTTTACGGTAATAGAGTCATTGTGATCAGGGGCTACAGCTATGGCGGTTTGATTAATGAGCTTAAGGATCCTGATAATGGTGTGGAGCTGATGGAGGCATCGGATCATATCCATGCTTTTCGTCAGCTTGCTGCAGGCAGGGGTGACTATCTTCTCAATTACCGGCGTGCGGCAGAGCATGCTATGCGGGTGATGTCCATTGAAGAAGAGGTGCGGTCTTCATCCCTTGAGTTGATAGGGGTTTTTCTAAAGGTTTCAAAGCAGGTGAAGGATGCAGAAATCCTGATGCAGAAGCTGGAAGAAGCCTGGAATTTTCTTGAATCAGAAAAGGTTATTCCAGATTTTATACACTGACCCGCAGGAAAGGGAGAGTGGGCATTTTACATTCTTTTTACGCTCATTCATGCCAGTTCTGAATTTATGGGTATTTCCGCCATTTCCATAATAAGGCGGTAATGGGCAGTGGATACTGGCATAACGGAAAGCCGGTTTCCTTTTTTAAGCAGGATCATTTCCTGCATCTGAGGATCTTTCCTTAAGTTCTCAAGGAGAACAGGACTTTGAAATATGATTTTAAGGCAGAGATCCACCTGATACCAGATGGGGTTTTCCGGTGTGCTTTTGGGGTCGGGGTGGGCTGAATCCCTGTGCCATGCACTGGCATCGGGGTAGCCTTCGCGGACGACGGAACACAGGCCCACAATGGCAGGCTTTTTGATCCTGCTATGATAAAAAAGGACAGGATCTCCTTTTTTCATACCATCCCTGAGAAAGTTTCGGGCCTGATAATTGCGGACTCCATCCCAGCCCTCAGTCTGGTTTGGGCGCAGGGCCAGATCCTGAATGGAGAAGGTATCGGGTTCTGATTTTACCAGCCAGCAGTTTTCGGACATGGGGCCTCTTTAAAAAGGCAGTGGCCGGAAAGGCCACTGCCTGTGAGCATCAGGCGCTGATGCGGGCACAGATGGCATCGCCCATGCCAGCCGTGTTGACAGTTTTAGATGCGTCTTTTCCGAGATCTGCTGTGTAGATACCGTCATCAAGGGTTCTGGCTACGGCATCTTCAATGGCATCGGCAGCTTCGTTAAGGTCAAGGCTGAACCGGAGCATCATGGCAGCAGAAAGAATCTGGGCAATGGGGTTTGCAATCCCTTTGCCTGCTATGTCCGGTGCAGATCCGCCCGCAGGCTCGTAAAGACCGAATTTTTCCTCATTCAGGCTGGCAGAAGCCAGAAGCCCCATGGAGCCTGTGATCATGGCGCATTCATCGGAAAGAATATCCCCGAACATGTTGCCGCAGAGCAGTACATCGAACTGATGGGGATCTTTGACCAATTGCATGGCTGCATTATCCACGTAAATATGGGTGAGGGCCACATCTGGATAGTCTTTGGCAACCTCTGTTACCACTTCCCGCCAGAGAACCATGGTGGTCAGTACGTTGGCTTTGTCCACGCTGGCAACCCGGCATTTCCGCTTACGGGCAAAGTCAAAGGCCATGCGGGCAATGCGTTCGATTTCATAGCGGGAATAGACCATGGTGTCATAGGCTTTTTCTTCGGAACCGCTGCCCTCTCTGCCCTTGGGTTGGCCGAAGTATATATCTCCTGTGAGTTCCCGGACACAGAGAATGTCAAACCCGTCTTTGACAATATCTGGCCGAAGGGGGCTTGCTGCTGTGAGGGAAGGAAAAATTTTTGCAGGCCTTAGGTTGCAGTAAAGGCCAAAATGTTTACGTAAAGGGAGAAGGGCTGCCCTTTCCGGCTGTTGGGCAGGGGGGAGATGTTCCCACTTGGGTCCGCCTACGGAGCCGAAGAGGACAGCGTCGGCCCATTCACAGGTTTCAAGGGTGGACTGGGGCAGGGCTTCACCATGGTTGTCAATGGCGGCACCGCCGACATCGGCCTGCCTGTATTCCAGTGAAAAACCAAATTTTTTCTGGACGGCATCCAGAACCTTGATGGTTTCATGCATAACTTCCGGACCAATACCGTCTCCGGCAAGGATGGCAATTTTTTTCAAAGGGTTTCTCCTTAATTACAGCTTTTATGGATATAGTGAAAAGAAGCAGACTTTTTATACTTGGATTTTCTTTATCAGACTGTGCCTTTATTGCCAAGATTTTCCCTTTCGGTATGCCTGTCTTTGTTAATTTGGAAAGAAAAATCTGTTTTCATTTACAATGCATGCTGGATAGCATGAAAAAAGGTGAGATATGGAAAAATATAAGAAGCCGGAAAAAGATAACCTGGCAAATGTTACACAACGGCTTGTGCATCATATTCTGGGCATGAGTTATGATGAGCGCAGGGATCTTTTGCTCAGGTTGGAGAGCGGCGATGTGGAGAAGCAGCAGGAAAAGAGGAAAGGCCCACGTATTCCCTATCTGGCAGAGGTAGACTTTGTTGTGGAAGAAAGGGCTTACAGGGGCATGATTTTGGATATATCTGAAGATGGTGCAAGGATTGCTGCATGTGATATTCCTCCTGCGGGGGCAGAAGTTCGCATGGCTTTTCCCCTGCCCGGTTCCAGGACGGCCCATGTCCGCATGACCGGCCTTGTGGTTCGGGATGCGGACATGGATTTTGGCGTCGCTTTTAACAGGGGGCTGAATCCGGATCTGCAGCGTTATGATATCAAGATTCTTGGCCCCCATGATCTGAAGAAGAATTTCCCGGAGTCTTAGTCTTGCGGGTTCCTCCCATGGTATCGATGGAGTCGGGGGGCAGCTGGATAGGTGGTTTTGAGGTTGCTTTAAGTTTTTTAATCCCGGGCGGCAGGAGTTCAGCTTGATGGGGTGGATAGGAGGGGGTTGTGACAACTTCTCCGTCCTGATTGATGACAGTGTCGTCTTCAAGGATCACCAGCCCGAGGCGTTTGACAACCTCATTTTTATATTGATGGCGGAAGGTGATGGCCTTTTTCTGGAGCTTGTAATTGAGAACCATCCAGAGAATGGCAAAGATGGTGCCTACAAGGAGGAGTACGCCCAGTGAAATGAGAAGGTACTGTGCTGATTTTTCACCAAAACGTGCGATAAAGGCAAATATATCTTCAACTTTATAGACAATGCCGGCTCCCAGTCCAAGGAGAACAAGGATAAAGAGAAAGGGTAGCTGGCGAACTGTTCTAAGAAAAGCCTGTATGCGCAGGGTGGTTTTGCTGGCGTCCGGATCTCCTGCAAAGGCATCTTCATCATAGAGGGGGTTCTGGCCATAGAGATATTTATTGAATCCGACAACAAAAATACCCAAAAGGAAGGTGATGGCTACGGGAATAATAAAGGCAGCAAAAAAATAGGATTTCCATGGGAAGCTGCTGCTTTCCGGTCCCAGTTGTCCTATGAAGGAGACAAAGAAAATGACAGCCTCAACAATACCGATAAAGATCAGATAGTTTTTAAGAAAATGTTTGATTTCAGAATGGTTGAAAAGGGAAGCTATACCTTTGTGTTCCGGGGTCTGTGGGTCATTCATATATTTTTCTCCGTAAAAATCCGGTTGTCTGCCTTTTTTTCATGCAGGCAGATGGTCTTCTTAAAAAAAATGAATTTTAGCCATCGGATTCAGGCTTTTCAATCTTTAAATTCAAAAAGAGCTTTGTTTTATGCTTCGGGCCCTTTCTGACTTCAGGCTTATTGCCCTGTTTCCTGCAATATAAAAAAGGGAGCTGCCGCATTCGACACTCCCTTTTCTTTTATATCTATTTCTCTTGGATTTATTAAGTGGCGGAGAGAGAGGGATTCGAACCCTCGATGCGCTTTTGACGCATACACGCTTAGCAGGCGTGCGCCTTCAGCCGACTCGGCCATCTCTCCGTATAACTTCGTGGCGGAGGAGGTAGGATTCGAACCCACGGAGCTTTGACACTCAACGGTTTTCAAGACCGCCGCCTTCAGCCACTCGGCCACTCCTCCAGCAACGGGTAGAAGAGATAGCATTAAGGAATGCTTCTGGTCAATGATTTTTTACGCATAAAAGAACTGGTATGTATGGTATGAAGGGGTTGGAAAATTATTCGGCAAAGGCCTTTGTTGACAGACAGGAGTGAGCGTCTATAATATAAAAGTTTTATTTTGCCTTCCCACACCGGATCCGAAAGAGTCGGACCTGAAGGAGATTTCGATGAAGCAGAAGTATATTTTATCCAGGGATGCAGAAAATTCCCTGATCGTTAAGGAATACGCCGAGCTGGAAACTGGTATTTTTTCTCTGCTCTGTGAGGAAAATTTTACATCAGAAACCGTGGAAGCCGCCATTGAAGCTGGAAAAGAGTTTCTGGTGAATGCATTGCGGACCCACAACATGTATCCTCCTGCTGGTTTTGCAGAGCCCATTGCCGATGCTGTGATCTCTCTTTTTAAAGATGGAGAGGACCGCAGGGAGCTTTTGTTTGATGACATGGATTTTATTTCCAGGGAGCAGGATCTGTCCGCCAGTTATGAGAGTGATGAGGATTCCGCTGACCTCATTGATGATCTTCTGGACGATGATGTTGAAGAAGATGCCTACACTGATGATGATCTGGACGGGCTGGATGAAAAGGATAAGAAAGGCAGCATTATTAAGCTTGCCGATGATGATGGTGGTGTAGATATAGACATTTGATGCAGGGTATTTTCTGCTTGCATCGGGCGGTGCCGGATGTCCTGATTATTGAGGACTCCGGCATCCCGCTTTGTCGGCCCTGAAAACGTCGCTTGAATTTTTTTTGAAAGTCATAAGCCTATGAAAGATCATTTAAGAGCCATGATTGAAAAGGCCATAGAACGGGCCTTTGGTGCAGGAAGTCTCGTATCCCTTGAGTTTCCGGCCTTTGATATAGAAGTTCCGAGAGTCGAGGCCCACGGAGATTTTTCTGTCAACATTGCCATGGTCGGGGCTAAAACCCAGAAAATGCCCCCCCGTAAAATTGCGGAAATTCTCCTTTCCCACATCGAAGATGATTCAGGCATTCTGGGAAAAACAGAAATAGCGGGTCCGGGATTCATTAATTTTTATTTGAAACCTTCTGCATGGCTGCCCATTGTTCAAAGGGTACTTGGGGCAGGTGAGACCTTTGGCCGGGTGGATGACGGTAA
The DNA here is from genome assembly GCF_006175995.1 of Desulfobotulus mexicanus. Lineage (NCBI taxonomy): Bacteria > Pseudomonadati > Thermodesulfobacteriota > Desulfobacteria > Desulfobacterales > Desulfobacteraceae > Desulfobotulus > Desulfobotulus mexicanus. Next base: position 137,734 of record NZ_VDMB01000007.1, on the reverse strand, counting down.
AGGCCGCCGGGTTCAGGTGGAGTTTGTCAGTGCCAATCCCACAGGTCCTTTGCATGTGGGCCATGGGCGTGGTGCCGTGGTCGGGGATGCCATGGCCGATATTCTTTCCGCCTGCGGTTACGAGGTTGAAAAAGAATATTATATCAATGATTCCGGCAGACAGATCCGTACCCTTGGTAACTCCGTATGGCTGCGCCTGAAGGAGATTCGTGGTGAATCTCTGGAATTTCCTGAGGACTGCTATCAGGGCGATTATATCAGGGAGCTGGCCCTTGAGGCTAAGGATCGTTTTCCTGAACTGGCCGGAGCAGACGATGAAAAGGGTGTTGCCCTCTGTGCCCGTTTTGCAGCAGACAGTATCCTTGGTGGTATCAGGGAAGACCTTGAAGCCTTTGGTGTGGTGCATGATAAGTGGTTCAGTGAGCAGAGCCTCTATGATACGGGTGTAGTGGATACGGTGCTGAAAGATCTTGAATCTTCCGGTGTTGTCTATGAAAAGGATGGGGCCAAATGGTTTAAGACCACTGACTGGCAGGATGAAAAGGACAGGGTGGTGGTTCGTAACAACGGGATTACCACTTATTTTGCATCGGACATTGCTTATCATAAAAACAAATATGAGAGGGGCTTTGACCGGGTGATTGATGTCTGGGGTGCGGATCACCATGGCTATATCAAGCGGATCAAGGCGGCTGTGGGGGCAACGGGTACGGATCCTGAGCGTTTTCAGGTGATACTGGTTCAGCTTGTGGCCCTTCTACGCAATGGTCAGCCTGTGGCCATGAGTACAAGGTCCGGGGAGTTTGAAACCCTGAAGGCTGTGGTTGATGAGGTTGGAAAGGATGCTGCCCGCTTCTTTTTCCTGATGCGCAGCTATGAAACATCCTTAGATTTTGATCTGGAGCTGGCAAAGAAAAAGAGCAATGATAATCCTGTGTTTTATGTGCAGTATGTACATGCCCGCATTGCCAGTATCCTGCGGAAGGCGGCCGATGAAAATATCCATGAAGATATGGAAAAACTTTTCCTGCTTCAGGAACCAGAAGAAATTGCTCTGATGAAGCATATGGCACGTTTTCCTGAAACCATTGCCTTAAGCGGTGCCAATCTGGAGCCCCACAGGGTTCCTTTTTATCTCATGGAACTGGCATCGGCATTCCATACATATTATAACCGTCATAAGGTTCTTTCTGGGGATGCTGCATTGTCTTCGGCAAGGCTGGTGCTGATCCGGTCTGTGCAGCAGGTAATCCGCAATGGTCTTGTTCTTCTGGGGATTTCTGCACCTGAAGAAATGTAGCGCATGCGTGAAGGAGCAGAAGGCATGTCCCGGAATTCTCAGAAAGAAGAGAAAAAAGAAGGTCGCCAGCCTTTGGAAATAAGTAAAAACCGGGAGTGGATGTTATTTGTGTTTTTTGTCTCTGTATCCATGTTTGTCCTTGGGATTATGGTGGGAAGAGGAACCTCGCCAGTCACCTTTGATATTCCTGATATGGAAGCCCGCTTGCAGACTTTTTTTGCAAAAGAGCAGCAAAGGCCTGTGAATGAGGTTCCGGAGCTGACTTTTTTTGAATCCCTGAAGCATACAGAAGTACTGCAGCTGGAAGATCTGCCCGTTAAGATGCCACGATTTGATGGAGATAAGGAGCCTATGCCTCCTCAGCCCCTGATGATGGCAGAGTCTGCTTCTTTTAGGACACCAGCTAAGCCTGAAGAAAGTCCTTCTGCACAAAGGGAAAGCAGGGATATGGAACCCCTGAGTGCGAGAATTGCGCCGGTAGCGCAGAAGCCGGAAGAAAAAACGCTGCCTGCTGTATCCAGACAGCAGGCAAGGACATCCGCAACTCCTTTATCTTCGCCGGTGCCTGGAAATGAAGCTTATACAATTCAGGTGGCAGCCATGAAAAATCCCGAGGATGCAGCCCGCATGGTACAGCAGTTTCGGGAACAGGCCTTTGATGCCTATGTTGTTGCGGGAACAGATGAGGTGGGTGGTATCTGGTACCGGGTTCGTGTGGGGCGTTTTGTCAGCAGGGATGCTGCCCGGCCTGTGCTGGGCCGTCTTGAGTCAGAGAGGGTGAACGGTTTTGTCCTTCGTATGGATTGAGGGTTAAGCGCCTTGTCCGTTTTTCTGCTCATTTGTGGATCAGTTTTTTTAGATGTGTGATCAAACAATGATATTTTTTGGGGAAAGAATCCTGATGAAAATTTCAAAGGAAGAAATTTTACATGTGGCAGGCCTTGCCCGTCTGCATATGGAAGAAGGGGAGATGGAGCGTATGTCCACCCAGCTTGGGACCATTCTGGCCTATGTGGACACCCTGAAGGAAGTGGATACGGAAGGTGTGGCTCCCATGTCCCATGCCGTTCATCTGGTCAATGCCATGCGGGAGGACAAGGTCGGTGAACATCTTGGTGTGGATCTTGCTCTGTCCGGTACAGAGGAAAAAGAAGACGGACATTTTCTGGTTCCGAAAATTGTGGGCTGAGTCCAGATGATAGAAAAGGCACAACCCTTTCCATAAGGAGAAAAATATGAGCCTCACCAAGGGCCTTTATATACACGAAGCACGAAAGCATCTGGATGCCGGAGATTTTACAGCCGAAGAACTGACCCGGCAGACACTGGATGCCATTTCTGAAATTGATCCCCTGATAAACAGTTATATTACAGTGGCACAGGAGTCGGCCATGGCAGAGGCACGTCTTGCCGATGAAAGGATCCGTAAAGGCGAAGCCGGAGCTTTGACGGGAATTCCTCTGGGTCTTAAGGATCTGATCCTTACAAAGGGTATAGCTACTACCTGTGCTTCCCGTATGCTGGAAAATTTTGTTCCTCCCTATAACGCTACAGTTGCGGAAAAACTTAATGCCGCAGGTGCTGTGATGACGGGTAAGCTTAATATGGATGAGTTTGCCATGGGGTCTTCCAGCGAGACTTCCTGGTTCGGACCCGTAAAAAATCCATGGAACCTGTCCCATATTCCCGGCGGTTCATCCGGTGGCAGTGCTGCTGCCGTGGCCGCAGGGCTTTGTTTGGGATCTCTGGGAACGGATACGGGAGGTTCCATCCGCCAGCCTGCGGCCCATTGCGGTGTGGTGGGTCTGAAGCCGACCTATGGCCGGGTATCCCGCTATGGCGTAGTAGCCTTTGCCTCTTCCCTGGATCAGGTGGGACCCATGGCAAGGAGTGTTGAAGACTGTGCCATGCTTCTTCAGGCTATTGCAGGCTATGATCCCAAAGACAGCACTTCTGTCAATGTAGCGGTTCCGGATTATAGATCTCTTCTGTCAAGGGATCTTAAGGGGCTTACCATTGGACTTCCCGTGGAGTACCATGGTGCCGAAGGTGTAAAACCTGAAATCCGTTCGGCCATCGGAGAAGCGGTGCGTGTGCTGGAAGCCTGCGGAGCAAAAACAGTAGAAGTTCGCCTTCCCCACATGGCCTATGCGGTGGCGGCCTATTATGTGGTGGCGTCCAGTGAGGCCAGTACCAACCTGGCCCGGTTCGATGGTATCCGCTATGGTTACAGGACCCCTGAAGCGGCCAATCTTCTGGAGCTTTACGAAAAATCCCGTTCCGAAGGTTTTGGGGAGGAAGTCAGACGCCGCATCCTCATCGGCACCTATGCCCTGTCTTCGGGATACTATGATGCTTATTACAACAAGGCCCTGAAGGTGCGTGCCCTCATTGCAAAGGATTTTACGGATGCCTTTGCAGGGTGTGATTTGATTGCAGCCCCTGTAACACCGGCTCCGGCCTTTGGGCTGGGTGAGATTGTGGATGATCCTCTTACCATGTATCTCGCCGATATTTTCACCCTTTCAGCAAACCTTGCAGGAATTCCCGGCATGTCCGTTCCCTGTGGTTTTACGGAAAAGGGCCTCCCCATGGGTCTTCAGCTTCTCGGCAAACCCTTTGATGAGGGCAGTCTTTTAAAGGCAGCATATGCCTATGAAAAGGAAGCCGCATGGGACAGAGGGCTTGCAGCTCCTGCAGCAGGTCCGGACTTGTGAGTACTGTGGCAGCAAGTCCTGCCATCAAACGGGCCTGTGAATGGATTGCCGGAGAACAGGGGAGCCAAAGCGGGGATTCGGCGGGTAAACTTGTCATGATGGCGGCCCAGAGATTTGATCTTTCTCCCTTTGAGGCGGAATTTCTGCTGAGGCTTGTGCATAAGGCAAAGAGCGAAGGGGCAAAACCAGCCTGTTTCGATATCTGAAGTCAATGAAAGGAAGGCCCTGGTGTCTTCCTTTTTTTATGGGAATTTTATGTCCAAGATCCGAGTATTGCCTGACATTCTTTCCAACAAAATTGCCGCAGGCGAGGTGGTGGAGCGTCCGGCTTCCGTTGTGAAGGAGCTTGTGGAAAACAGCCTGGATGCGGGCAGCACCAGCATTGAGGTAGCCATAGAAAGGGGCGGGCTTGCGGGTATCCGGGTGTCCGACAATGGTCATGGCATGGGAGCAGATGATGCCATGTTGTCCCTTGAGCGTTATGCCACAAGCAAGCTTTTAACCGATGCGGATCTTTTTTCCATCCGAACCTTAGGATTTCGGGGTGAAGCTTTGCCAAGTATGGCTTCCGTTTCCCGTTTTGAGCTTGTCAGCCGGGAGCAGGACGCTCCTTCCGGTGTGCGCATAGTGGTGGAAGGAGGGCGGATTCTGGATGTTACGGAAACGGGTGCTGCACCGGGTACTGTTATTTCCGTAAAAAATCTTTTTTTCAATGTTCCTGCCCGCAGAAAATTTCTGAAAACGGAAAATACGGAGATGGGGCACATAGCCGATATTCTGCTTTCCGTTTCTCTGGGTTTTCCAGATGTGCAGTTCCGGCTTCTTCACAATGGCCGTGTGCTGAGGCATCTTGCCGGAGGTGATGCCTTTGTCCGGGCCGTGGATGTGCTGGGAAAGGAAGTGGAAAACCATCTTTTCCCAGTGGAGCATCGGGGGGCTGGAATCAGGGTAAGTGGCTGGGTGGCATCCCCGGATATTTCCCGAAGTACTACCCAGCGGATCTATCTTTATGTGAATGGCCGTCATGTCCGGGACAGGTCTGTATATAAGGCCCTTTTTGAGGGGTATAAGGGCCGGATGATGACGGGCCGCTACCCTGTGGCCATTTTATTTTTGGATGTGGATCCTGACCGGGTGGACGTGAATGTGCATCCCACCAAGCATGAGGTGAGGTTTGCCGACGGCAGGGCGGTGTGGGCTGCCGTGCGGGATGGTGTGGCTTTGGCACTGACGGGGGAGGACAATCGTAAATGGCAGGTTTCTTCAGTCTCTCGCAGGGAGAGTCTGGAAGAAGTCAGGAATATTGTTGCCACCCACGGCGCTGTTTCTTCAAGGCATGGTGAAGGTCTCGGCCCACTTTCCGGAGAGAATGTGTCAGGAAATGATCTTAAGGATGGGGCAGGGTCTGCATCTTCTTTTTCTGCAGAGGCAGCCCCTTTGGCCGGTGAAATAGTGAGGGAGTCCGCAGAATCTGGAGATCCGGGCCATGCATTTTCTCCGGAAGCCATGTTTTCCGGGAAGGAAGAACAGAGGGAAGAGGCAGGTGAAATCCGGCAGGAAAGGCCCCGGTTTTCCGGTCAAGGGGGCAGTCCCGGTGTTTTTTCTGCACAGGACCCGCAGGGAAGACTTTGGGAGAAAAAGGAATTTTATTCGGAACTGAAGATTATAGGTCAGCTCCATAATACCTATATTCTCTGTGAGTCCGACGCTGGGCTGGTAATGGTGGATCAGCATGCGGCCCATGAGCGGGTGCGCTATGAAGCCTTGAGACGACGCCATGAAAAGGGCAAAGGTCTTTCCCAGCAGCTTTTGATTCCCCAGGTGGTGGAGCTTGGTTTCCGTGAAACGGATCTGGCCTGGGAGCTGCTGCCGTTAATGGAGGCTCTGGGGTTATATGTGGAGCCCTTTGGTGGTAATTCCTTTGTGATCAAAGCGGTTCCTGACCTTCTCTCCCACGGGGATCTGGGTCAGGTGTTTGCGGATACGGTTGCAGAGATGGTGGCGGAGGGGCATACAGAAAGCTATGTGGAAGCAGTGGATCAGTGCCTGATTCTCATGGCCTGTCATTCGGCCATCCGGGCCAATCAGGCACTGAAGCCCGAAGAGATCCGTCATCTTTTCCATGAACTGGATGCCTGTGCCCAGCCTTCCCGGTGTCCCCACGGCAGACCCATCTGGATCCAGTGGGAAAAACGCTTTCTGGAAAAAAGTTTTGGCAGGGTGGGATAAAAAACGGACACCGCAAGTGTTTTTCGTGATGTCCGTTTTATTTTATTATACCGAATCAGTCCGCAATGAAGAGGGCCAGAGATTCAATCACAGGCTTGTCTTCAACATCCATGATTTCAATGATTTCTTTGTGCAGGCGTTTTTTATGCTCGCCAAAGATGCCCCGCTTTTTGTGGAAGGTTTTGGCAAAGGCCACGGATTCAGTCATAAGGCTTTCCAGATTGTCGCAGGCCTTGGAGATCACATGATCTGCTTCCAGCTCAGCAGCACCTGCCCGCTTGCCCGTGAGTTTCATTTCGTTGAATTTGTAGTAGGGTACGGATTTTTTGCAGAAGGCGATCATGCCGGGCAAAAATGGAATGCCCAGATCCACTTCCGGGAAGCAGAAATATCCCCGGTCGGCACGCATGAAGCGGAAGTCACAGGCACAGCTAAGGATGGCTCCGTTACCAAAGGCATGGCCGCTGATGGCGGCAATGGTGGGTACGGGAACGGTGAGAAGTTTGGCAAAGACCTCATTCATTTTGTACATGAAATCTTTCATGGCCTGATAATCCTGTTCATTCTGTCTGCCGAACATCCACTCAATGTCCACGCCCTGGCTGAAGTTTTTGCCATCATTTCCTGTAAGAACAATGGCTTTTACTTCCGCATCCGCAAGGGCTTCATCAATGGCAGCACACATTGCCTTGCCGAATTCAAGATTGTGGCGGTTTTCACCGCTGTTCATGCGGATGATGGCAACGGACTCGTCTTTTTCCCACTCAACAATGGCCATGGGTATCTCCTGAAAGTTGCGGGGCATTTGCCCCTTTGTTGTTGAATTTTTAGGGACAGATAAACGGATCTGCCCTTTTTGAAAATCCCTTTGTCTTCTCAGGCATAGTTCAAATAGTCTTTCTTGACAAGGGTCGGACGCAGGGATTTTAAAATTTGTATGCAAAAGAATGCCAAGGTGTCCAGGGTCTCGCTGATACGGTTCTGAAAGGATTTTTTTAAAAGGATGTTTTTTTGTAATTGTTCAGCACAGTTTTTTTAGTACGATACCTGCCAGACAGATGCACAGGCACCCAGGCTATTTGCCTGTGACGCAATCTTATTCGGGATCTTCTTGCCCTGTGCGGAAGCGGCAAAAACTCGCCGCCACAGGCAGGATAATCTTTTTGATTACCATGGCAGGCTTAGACACGCTGCCTTTGTGGCGGCTCAGACAGTTTGCCGCTTCTTTCGCACAGGCCTTCGAAGCTCTGATCCGAAACGATTGCAACGTCACCTGCAAATAGCCAAGGTGCCTTGCAATAATACGAAACTGCTGCAATTGCAGCATTGTATTTTCAAAATAAACTGTGCTGAACAGTTACGTTTTTTCATGTATCGGATGACTCTGAATTGACAGGCCATGGCCATATTGGGTAGCCTGATTTTTCATATGAATGGATGCTTTTTTGATATCCTGACAGTTTTTCCTCTCTTTTTAACAAAGGAGGTTCCATGATTATCGGACTGGATGTGGGCGGTACCCATACGGATGTGGTACTGCTGGGCCCGGAAGGGGTTCTGGCAAGGACCAAGGAGGTTACGGATCAGGAGAATCTTGTGGATACGGTTCTCAGGGGTGTGGACGGGGTGCTGGGTGACATTGACCCAGGTAAAATTACCCGTGTGGTTCTCTCCACCACCCTTACCACCAACAGCGTTATCCGTAACACCCTTACACCCGTGGGTATGGTGGTGGCCGCAGGGCCGGGAATGGATCCGGAACTTCACGCCATCGGCCCTTCCTTTCATGTGGTAAAGGGCGCACTGGATCACAGGGGGGCAGAGATTGCTGCACTGGATAAGGAAGCAGTCAAAAAGGCTTTTGCCCTTATCAGGGAAAAGGGTATCAGGGCTATTGGTCTTGTAACCAAGTTTTCCGTTCGCAATCCTTCCCATGAAGAGGTCATTGAAAAGGCGGCCAAGGGGCTTTTTGATACGGTTTTCTGCGGTCACAGGCTTTCCGGGGTGCTGAATTTCCCCCGCCGTATTGCTTCCTGCTGGCTGAATGCAGGGGTTCATGATGCTTTTTCTTCCTTTAGTAAGGCTGTGAAGGAGGCTTTTCAGGCAAGGGGGATCATAGCGCCTGTGCATGTGCTTAAGGCGGACGGTGGCACCTTTTCTCTGGATGCGGCATTGGAATGTCCCGGAGAAACGGTACTTTCCGGGCCTTCGGCCAGTGTGATGGGAGCCATTCCCCATGCCCCTTCCGCTAAAGATGTACTGGTGCTGGACATTGGTGGCACCACCACGGATATGGCCGTTCTCATAGATAAGGTTCCTGTGCTGGAGCCCCTGGGTGCGGAAGTGGGCGGCGTGAAAACCCTTTTCAGGGCTTTAAAAAGTGTGAGCATCGGCCTGGGCGGAGACTCAGAGCTTAAGCTTAAAGGAAAAGAGCTTCTCATCGGGCCGGACAGAAAAGGTCCTGCCCTCTGCCTTGGCGGACCCGTTCCCACACCCACGGATGCCATGGCCGTTCTCGGTTTTTTTGAAGGTGGTGACAGGGCAGCGGCCCTTAAGGGCATGGAAACCCTTGGCAGGGACCTTGGCATGGAAACGGAGGCGGTTTCCCGCTTTGTGCTGAAAAGCCTTTGCGAAAAAATCCGGGATGCGGCCTTTTCCATGGTGGATGGCATCAATGCAAGGCCAGTTTATACCCTCCATGAAATGCTGGAAGGCTATGTTGTAAAGCCCGAAGCCCTGCTTGTTATGGGTGGCCCGGCCGCGGTGCTGGCTCCCGGTTTGGGTGAGGCCTGCGGTCTTGAATCCAGTGCCGTTCCGGACTGGGGGGTGGCCAATGCCATTGGTGCGGCCCTTGCCCGTACCACCTGTGCCGTGACTGTGCTTGCGGATACCCAGCGGGGTTTTGTGCGGGCCCCGGAAGAAGGGTATTCTGCTGAAGCACCCATTGCCTTTAATATGGATGATGCCATCGCCCTTGCCAAAAAACTGGTCCGGGAAAAGGCCTTGCGCCTGGGGGCGGATGTAAAAGGGCTTGAGGTGGAAGTGCTGGAAGCTCAGGAGTTTTCCATGATGCGGGGCTACCGCCGTGCTGGCAGAAACATAAGGGTCCGGGCTCAGGTGAAGCCGGGTCTGATCCGGAATGGGGGGATAGTATGATGCTGAAGGCAAAAAGCAAGATAGGACTGGTTTTTTTTCCAGCCTTTGACTGGGCCATAGATCCTAGCCATCCGGAGCGGGAAGAGCGTCTTCTTTATACCCAGGATCAGATTTTTGAAGAAGGCCTCATGGATATTGATGGCATTCAGGAATTCAAGCCGGATCTCGTGACGGATCAGGATATACAGAGGGCCCATTTCTGCGTGCCGGACGAGCCTACGGTTACCACCAGCAGCCACTATGTATCCGCAGGCGGGGCTAAAACCATGGCAAGGGAGCTGATGGAAGGCCGCATAGAAAAGGGTTTTGCCCTCGTTCGTCCGCCGGGTCATCATGCCATGCGGGTGGTGCACGGGGGCAGGGGATTCTGCAACATCAACATTGAAGCTATCATGGTGGAATATCTGCGCAGCCAGTGGGGTGTTAAGCGCATTGCCATTGTGGATACGGACTGTCACCACGGAGACGGCACTCAGGATATTTACTGGCATGATCCGGATGTGCTGTTTATTTCCCTGCATCAGGATGGCCGTACCCTGTATCCGGGTTCGGGTTTCATGGAGGAGCTGGGTGGACCCAATGCCGCAGGCTATACGGTGAATATTCCCCTGCCGCCCCACACCTCGGAGGAGGGCTATCTTTACACAGTTGAAAATGCGGTGATGCCCATACTCGATGATTTCAAGCCGGACCTCATCATTAACTCAGCAGGTCAGGATAATCATTATACAGACCCCATAACCAACATGAATTTCACGGCTCAAGGCTATGCAAAACTGACGGAGATTTTAAATCCCCACATTGCCGTGCTGGAAGGGGGGTATTCCATTGAGGCGGCCCTTCCCTATGTGAATGCTGGCATTATCCTTGCCATGGCGGGCCTTGATTACAGCCATGTGCTGGAGCCGGATTATAATCCCGCTGTTCTTAAGGAATCGAAGGAAACCCTTCAGTATATCCACAAGCTTTGTGACCGGGTGATGGATCAGTGGAGCCGCAGAGGTCCGGAACTTTCACAGAAGGTATTCGGGAAAAAGGAATTCCATGAAAGATCCCGCTCCATTATGTATGATACGGACGGCATCTATGAGGGGCAAAAGGAAATTCTCCGGTCCTGCTCGGACTGCGCCGGGTCTTTTCGCATTGAAAGCAAGTCTGACCGGGACTGGCGTATCATAGGCGTGCATATACCTTTGAATGCCTGTCCTGCCTGCAAGGCACAGGGAGAAGAGTGGTACGAAAAGGCCGCCGGTGCGGACAAGGCCTATCTGCAGGATCGCAGTCGGGATCTTTATCTGAAAAAATCACTGTAAGGAGTGACATTGGGCATGGAAGCCAAGGCCTTCCGCAGAATGCGGATTCGGCCCCATCTGGAAATGAGGATGCGGATGGCAGCGGCTGTCCGCAGCTTTTTTGTTGAAAGGGATTTTCTGGAGGTGGAAACCCCCATCAGAATCCCAGCCCCTGCACCGGAGGTACACATAGACTGTGTGTCTGCCTCCGGAGCCTTTCTGCAGGCATCTCCGGAGCTTGCCATGAAGGAGCTTCTGGCTTCGGGCTTTGACAGAATCTTTCAGCTGGCCCGCTGTTTCCGTGGAGGTGAGCGTGGGGCAAAGCATCTTCCGGAAATGACCCTGCTGGAATGGTATGTGAAAGATGAGAATTACCGCTACATGATGGAGGAGACTGAGCAGCTGGTCTGTCATCTGGCGGCATGTGAAGGCAGGGGGGATAGCCTTTTCTGGCAGGGAAAAAAAATCAACCTGACCCCGCCATTTGAAAGGCTTTCCGTAGAAGAAGCCTTTTTACGTTACGGCAGTCTGTCCATGGAAGAGGCCCTTGAAAAGGGGTGCTTCAATGAGATCATGGGGCTGGAAATTGAACCCTGCCTTGGTTTGGAAAAACCGGTTTTTTTGTATGATTACCCGGTTTCCGAAGCTTCCCTTGCCCGGATAAAGCCTGAGAATCCAGCCTTTGCAGAACGTTTTGAGCTGTATGTCTGTGGTGTGGAGCTGTGCAATGCCTACACGGAACTCGTGGATGCAAAGGAGCAGGCCGACCGTTTCCGGGAGGCGGCTATGGAAAGGGAGAGGCTTGGGAAAACAGCCTATCCGGAGGCATCTGTCTTTCTTGAGGCCCTCGGCCATATGCCGCCTGCAACGGGTAATGCCTTAGGGTTTGATCGTCTTGTGATGCTCTTTTCCGATGCTCCGGACATTGATTATGTGACAGCCATACTGCCGGAGGAGATGTGAATGTGAACAGGAAAGAAATGACGAACCATGGATGACAAGCGGCTTTTTTATCTGATCCATCGTGTGCATGGCAAACTTATTCATGGGCTGGATCAGTTTTTATGGGACAGGCTTCAGGTAACCAGTGCCCAGCTCATGGCTCTTTTTTATATCCGGGACCATGACGGCTGTCTGCTCAAAGATCTGGGCGAGGGAATTCAACTGAAAAGCTCCGGCATTACAGGTCTTGTAAGGCGCATGGAAAAAAACGGGTTGATCAGTAGAAAAACCTGTCCCCATGACGGCAGGGGATTTCGTATCTATATCAGCCCGGAAGGTGAGAGGATTGCATCAGGTGCTATGCCCATGGTGGCTGCCCTGAACGGGATGATCCATGAAGGTTTTTCAGTAGAGGAGATGGAAACGGTTTTTCGTTTTCTCAACACACTCCTTGAACGTGTGTCAGGGGATCTGTTTTCCGGTCTGGGGCAGGGGGGGCAGGATAACGGCGGGAGTGGTCCCGCCGCATGATGCCGGGCTCAGTTCACGCCCGGTATGGTATAGGTGGAGCAGGAACCTGCGGAACAGGTGCGCTCCTGTTTGCTGACCCCTGTCTTCTGGCCGCTGCCGCCGGAAGGCCCCATGGCGTAACTGGTGGCACTCATAACCCTTTCAAAGTGCTGGGCACCGCAGTGGGGGCATTTTACCTCTTCTTCTTCACTGGCCTTTAGGGTGAGCACTTCAAAAAGATCCTCACAGTCAAGGCATTTGAACTCATAAATGGGCATAAATTACTCCTGATTCCATCATTGCTGATCATATTCAAAAAATAAAAAGGCCTAAGGGTTTTACGGTTTTTTGTCAAGTATGGGCTTCCGATAGCAGCTCCCTTGCATGGGCAAGGGTTGTTTCTGAAATGGCGGCTCCGCCCAGCATCCTTGCCAGCTCGCCCGGCCTTTCATCCTTTGAAAGAAGCCGGATGCGGGTTCGGGTTCGTCCTCCTTCCACGGCCTTGGCAATGTGAAGGTGGTGGTGGCCGAATTTTGCGATCTGGGCCAGATGGGTGATGCATATCACCTGATGGGTGCTGGATAAAGACTGCATTTTTTTCCCCACAGCCTCGGCCACGGAGCCGCCGATACCGGCATCGGCTTCATCAAATACAATGGTGCTTACGGCCTCGTTGCGGGCCAGAATGGTTTTTAGGGCCAGAACCGTTCTGGAGAGTTCCCCGCCCGAGGCAATTTTACTTAAAGGGTTTTCCGTTTCCCCCACATTGGGGGCGATACAGAACCGTGCACTTTCACTTCCTTTTTCCCCCAGCCCCTGTCCCTTTTCATCCTTCATCCATGGAGAGCTGCCAGCTTCCAGAGGCAGCAGGGCCACCCGGAATCGGGTTCCGGCCATACAGAGGTCAGCCAGTTCCTTTTCCACGGCAGAGGCCATGGTCAGGGCTGCGGCACTGCGTTTTTCCGAAAGATGACGGGCAAGCTTCAGGGTTTCATTGTAAAGGATAAGGCGCTGTTTCTTGAGTTCTTCCATGCGTTCTTCCATGGAGTCTGCTTCCATGTACCGTTTTTCCAGTGTTTCTTTGTGTGCCAGCACATCCTTCAGTTCAGGGCCGTATTTTTTCTTCAGTTTTGCAAGGAGATGCAGCCGGCTTTCCACCTGATCCAGCAGGGCCGGATTCATCTCCATATGGTCAAGGTACTGGCGCAGATGTCCTGCCAGATCTTCGCAGCGCAGGGCAAGGGCTTCTGTGTCACTGGCTGCCGTATCCAGGGAGGGGTCCAGGGAAGCTGCCTTGTCCATTTCCTTGCGCAGCATGGCAAGTTTTCCTGCTATGGCATCTTCTCCTTCATAGAGCTGTTCCACCACAAGGCCGATGGTTTGTCCCAGAGCATGGGCATGGCGCAGTTTTTTTCTTAAGATTTCAAGTTCTGCATCTTCGTTTTCCTTTGGACCTGCCTCTTCAATTTCCCGGATCTGAAAGGCCGTGAAATCCGCCTCCGCCTCTTCTTTGGCCTTTTTCTTTTTCAGGTTTTCCATCTCCCTCAGGGTCTGGAGCAGTTTTCCGTGGCTTTCAGTATATTGTGTCAGTTCTTTTTCCAGCCCTGCATAATCATCGAGCATATCCAGATGAAGGTTTTCATCCAGAAGGCGCTGGTGGGCATGCTGTCCTGCTATGCTTGCAAGCTGTTCGGTAAGTTCTCCCAAAAGCTGGGCCGTGGCCATGCGGGAGTTGATGTATATTTTGTGGGGACCTGTGGCGGAAAGCACTCTGCGGATATGCAGTCCCTGATCCAAAGGGATGTCGTTTTTCTCCATGGCAATGGCCGCAGGGCTTCCTGCTCTTGGCATGAAAAGGGCTTCCACCTCTGCGCTGCTGTGTCCCTGGCGTATCATGCGGGCATCTGCACGGCTTCCCAGAAGCAGGTTCACAGCCTGAATGATGATGGATTTCCCTGCGCCGGTTTCACCGCTCATGACGGTCATGCCCTGGCCAAAGCCTATGGTCAGGTCATCGATGATGGCAAAATTGCGGATGGCAAGTTCGCTGAGCATGGGGCCTTTCCTTTGGATAGAGGAATAAGGAACTTATTTTGTAATTGTTCAGCACATTTTTAGGTTTCATACCTGTAAGCAAGGTGCACAGGCTCCCAGGCTATTTGCCCGTGACGCAATCTTATTCTTAGAGCTTCTTGCCCTGTGCGGAATCGGCAAAAACTCACCGCCACAGGCAGGATGAGCTTTTTGATTACCATAGCAGGCTTATGCACGCTGCCTTTGTGGCGGCTCAGACAGTTTGCCGCTTCTTTCGCACAGGTCTGCAAAGCTCTTATCCGAAACGATTGCAACGTCACTTGCAAATAGCCAGGGAGCCTTGCCATGGAGCTGAGTCAATGAAACTAAAGCATTGCAGCTTCGGAATAAAATTGTGCCGAACAGTTACCTTCTTTTATACAGGGATTCTTTTAGCCTGTCCCGCTATCCATTACAATCCCGAAAGATGGCTTCTGTACCTTTGCATGGTATGCCTGCCTGATTGAATGCCTTTGATTTGCAAAGCAAAAGTTTTTAATTTTTACAGAAGAGAAAGGAAGCCCGGCATTTTTAAAATTGTGTCTGCCGGGCTTTATCATCATATAGGCAGGGGAGAGGGGTTTTGCTTTGTAAAAACCCCTCTCCGGTATCAGGCCTGAGGAGTCTGAGCTCCCGGTTCCGGTAGGCTTTGAGGTATGCTGAGAGGATTTTTTTTCCCATGCAGCCCATGGGGCTGGCTTATTTAGTGATACAGTTTTTTCAGAAGCCATTCTTTGACTTCTCCTTCAATGGAGTAAACGCCCCTGTTGTAACCTATGGACTCCATAAAGGATTCCTTGAGTCCGGGGGGCAGGGGGATTTTTGCCAGTTCTACTGCCTCTTCGGAATTTCTTCGTATAAGATAGATCACAGGAGGATCTTCCCAGGTATTTACTGTGAAATAGTGTGATTTATCATGCTTTCCCCTTACGGAGTAACGCAGTCCGCCGGGCTTCCATATGCCACCCCATTCCAGGTAAAGATTCACGGCATCTTCGGGTGTAAGCTCCCAGTCAATTTCATTGAGCAGGTCCATATCATTTCTAAGTTCTTCGATGGCTATCATAGGCTTGGCCTCCTTGTTTTCGTTGTCGCATGTATTTAATGCATTCTTTGTGCCATTGTTTTTTATGGATTGTTTTTATTGGTTTTTTATTTGCAATCACGGTTTTTTAGAAATAAAGTCCCGGTTTTTTCTAAAAAAATGGGTCTTGCATGGTGTTCTGGGTCAGTGTTGTCTCATTTTCTTTGTGAGACATAGACACGGGCATCGCTTTATCAGTTATTTCAACCTTAAAGCATTGGGCCTTTCTTTTATATCTATCTTTAACAGATCTTTTGCTGTGAACAGGACACATCTTCTGTGTGGGACAGAAATGCTGATTTTCAGGGAATTTTCAGGAAAAACAGTCTTTGGCACGAATCCTGAATAATGGAAAAATCCATGTGTTGCTGTTGCAAGTCGGCGTGGGCGTGTTAAAGTATGAACCATACAGTCTGCCTCCCTGGGTGGCGTGGAGAAAAGCCGTGAAAGCCTGTGATGAAAACATAGAAAAAACAATTCTTCTCGCAGATCAGATGCTGGCCCTTGCGGATGAAGGGGATGAGGCTCGTGAAGACGTCTCCTGCGGTGTCATGTATGGTATCCTCAGGGATGCGGGGTACAGACTGAAGCAGCTTGCTGAAAAGGAAAGGGCTGCCCACAGGTCAAAGGCAGGCCTGTCTGTATTGAAAAGCGGTACAGGTTGAATTTTTGTTCGCCCAGATTGTTAAGGGTTTTTGTCTGAGAGTGGGAAGGAATAATACAAAAAATTTTGATTTATGGTATTGTTGAGCATATTTTTTTAACATCCATTGAAATCCTAAGGGAAAAAGGAGTTTATCCATGGCAGAAAGACTGGACGTTTACAGATGTGATATTTGTGGCAATGTAATAGAAGTAATGCACGGCGGTAAGGGTGAGCTGGTCTGCTGCGGTCAGCCCATGGTGCATCTGACGGAAAATACCGTGGATGCTGCAAAGGAAAAGCATGTGCCCGTGATTGAGCGCATCCCCGGAGGCGTAAAGGTTGTGGTTGGCAGCACGGAACATCCCATGCTTGAAAAACACTATATTGAATGGATTGAGATTATTGCTGATAATCGCGTATACCGTCAGGATCTTAATCCCGGCGAAAAGCCCGAAGCTACCTTCATGATTGATGCTAAAAATGTGGTTGCCCGTGAATACTGCAATCTGCACGGAGTGTGGAAAGCCGAAGGTTAAAGTCTGAAAGACTGTTGTCTGCTCTGACCTGTAACAGAAAACACAACAATGAAAGGATAAACGGATATGGCACAGTGGAAATGCAGCATCTGCGGCTATCAGATGGAAGCGGAAACACCTCCGGCAGAATGTCCGTCCTGCAAGAAGACCTGCGAGTTTCTTGACAATACCTGCTATACACCGGATTGCGAGGGTGCGGGCAGGGATGACAGAATAAAATAACAGGCCGGGTTCAGTATGCTGCTGAACCCGCAGAAAAGACTGCGGTGAGATATCATCGCAGTCTGTCTCTTTAAGGAGGAGACACTATGGATGTGGTTCTGCTTTCCCGGTTGCAGTTTGCCGCAACCACTATGTTTCACTTTTTATTTGTTCCCCTTACGCTGGGGCTTTCCATTCTTGTGGCGTGGATGGAAACCCGTTATGCCCGTACAGGAGATGAGGTGTATCTCCGGATGACAAAGTTCTGGGGAAAAATTTTTCTCATCAATTTTGCAGTCGGTGTGGTTACGGGGATTACTTTAGAGTTTCAGTTCGGAACCAACTGGTCCCAGTATTCCGCCTATGTGGGGGATATTTTCGGGTCGCTTCTGGCCATTGAGGCCACAGCGGCCTTTTTTCTGGAATCCACCTTCATAGGTATATGGATTTTCGGCTGGAAAAGGCTTTCGGCCAAGGCCCATGCGGCGGTTATGTGGATGGTAGCCATTGCAGGCAATGCTTCGGCCATATGGATTCTCATTGCAAACGCCTGGATGCAGCATCCCGTGGGTTATACCCTCAGAGAATCCTTTGGTGGGCAGAGGGCTGAAATTACAGACTTCATGGCGGTGATTACCCAGAAATTCGCCTGGCTCACCATCATGCATACCCTTGCGGCCAGCATTGTGCTGGCGTGTTTTTTTGTCATGGGTATCAGTGCATGGCATCTTCTTAAAAAGCAGCATGAAGAGGTCTTTACCCGGTCTTTCCGCATGGCACTGGTTCCGGGTCTTATTTTTTCCATCTTTGTGGCTGTTCAGGGTGACTTTCACGCCGTGGATGTGGCCCACTCCCAGCCTGCAAAAATGGCGGCCATGGAATTCCACTGGGAAACCCAGCCCAATGCGCCCAGCTATATTTTTGCATGGCCTGATCCCGAGGCGGAAAAAAACAGCATAGAAATTGGTAAAATTCCAGGAATGTTAAGTTTTCTCATTCACCACGATTTTTCAACACCGGTAACAGGCTTAAAAGATTTTCCAAAGGATGAGCGTCCGCCCATTGCCATTGTGGGCATGGCCTTCAGGGTTATGGTGGCCCTTGGTGCCTACTTTATCATTGCCTGCAGCATAGGCTGGTTTTTCAGAAAACGGCTTCAGGAGAAACCCTGGTATCTGAAAATGATGCTCTGGTCCATTCCTCTGCCCTATATTGCCACCCAGGCCGGATGGATTGTGACGGAAGTTGGAAGGCAGCCCTGGATTGTGTATGGCCTGATGAAGACCTCCGATGCCGTGTCACCGGTTTCTACGGGACAGGTCGGAGCAAGCTTTGTAGGATTTATTGTGGTATATGGTCTTCTGGGCCTTGCCGGATTCACCATGATCGCTAAAAAGGCGATGAAGGGACCGGATCTGCCTGAAGAAACAAAGGCCTGACAACAACCCCGCAGATGCGGACCAGGAGGACATGATATATGGAACTGCAGGTCATTTGGTTTTTTCTCTGGGGCTTGCTTTGGGCCGCTTATTTTATGACGGACGGCTTTGACCTCGGGGTGGGTGCGCTGTATCCTTTCCTTGGAAGGGACGAAACGGATAAAAGGAAAATGATCAATGCCATCGGCCCTTTATGGGATGGCAATGAGGTGTGGCTTATTACGGCAGGCGGGGTTACCTTTGCTGCCTTTCCGCTGGTTTATGCCACCATGTTTTCAAGCCTTTATACACCGCTTATGTTTATTCTCTTCGGGCTCATCATCCGCGGAGTGAGCTTTGAGTTCCGGGGTCTTTCGGAAAACAGGCTCTGGAAAAAAACATGGGATACCTGTATCTTTGTGGGAAGTGTTACACCAGCAATCCTTTTTGGTGTGGCCTTTGCCAATATTTTCATGGGTATCCCCATTGACGGTAAAGGGATTTTCCATGGCAATCTCTTTACCCTCTTAAATCCCTACGGTATTATGGGTGGGCTGCTCTTTTTGCTCCTTTTCATGCACCACGGGGCCTTGTGGCTCTGTATCCGCACAAAGGAAGGTCTGCAGGAGAGGTCCATTCACACGGCAAAGGTTCTCTGGCCTGTAATGCTGGTGGTGCTGGCTGTTTTTGTGATCTCAAGCTGGTTCTATACGGATCTTTATGCCAATTATCTGGTAACACCTCTGCTTTTTGCCGTACCTTTGCTTGCGGTGGCAGCCTTTGCAGGGGCCAGGATTTTTCTTGCCAAGGGGAAGTTTTTCCCTGCCTGGGGAATGAGTTCTGCGGGAATTGTGGCCACGACATTTTTTGGCATCATCGGTCTTTTTCCCAATCTCTTTCCATCCAGTCTGTCTCCGGAATACAGCCTTAATCTCATGAATTCCTCTTCCAGTCCCCTGACCCTGACCATCATGCTCTGGGTTGTGGTGATTATTGTGCCCCTGGTGATTGCCTATCAGTCATGGGCCTATTACATCTTCCGCTTCAAGGTGGAAGAAGAGGATTTTACCTATTGAGGATTAAAAGGGCTGGCGTTCTGAGAAAACCAACCTGATATAAAAAAAGGAGCTTTACGATGAAGTATGTATGCGAGTTGTGTGGCTGGGAGTATGATCCTGCGGAAGGTGACAGTGAGGGTGGAATTGCACCGGGTACGGCCTTTGCCGATCTTCCCGATGACTGGACCTGTCCTGTATGCGGTGCGGAAAAGGATCAGTTTTCCCCGGCCTGATTGTTGATTCCAGATAAAGATGCCGGGAGCCGCAGATCATTGCGATCCCGGTTTTTTTGATACCTTTTGATGATGCTTTATAAGGAAAGAAATGCGACCTGTTGAAATAGCCCCCAATGTTTTTGAAGTTGGTGTCCGGGACTGGAACATCCGTGATTTCCATGGTTACTCCACCCCCGCAGGTACCACCTATAACGCCTTTCTCATCCGTGGTGAGACCAATGTTCTCATTGATACCGTAAAGGCAGAATTCACAGAAGAGCTGCTGTCCAATATCCGGGCCATCATGGACCCTAAGGACATTGATATTGTGGTGAGCAATCACACGGAAATGGACCACTCCGGCGGCCTGCCCCGCATTATGGCGGCTGTGGGGCAGGACAAGCCCCTTTATTGCTCCAAAATGGGCGCAAAGAATCTGGCCCGGCATTTTCGTGAAAACTGGAATTTAAAGGAAGTCAGCTCCAGCGAAGAAATTTCCATAGGCAGTGGCCGTACCCTGATGTTCATTGAAACCCGGATGCTGCACTGGCCGGATTCCATGTTCACCTACCTTAAAGAAGACGGCATTCTTTTTTCAAGCGATGCCTTTGGTCAGCACTATGCGGGCAGCGAGATCTTTGATGATCAGATGGACATGTCCGAGCTGCTTTTCCATGCCAAAAAATATTACGCCAATATTCTTCTTCCCTTTTCAGCTCTCATTGCCAAGCTTCTCAAGGCAGTGGGCGAGATGGGGCTGAAGCTGAACATGGTCTGCCCGGACCACGGTATTCTCTGGAGGAAAGATCCCGGCGTGATTCTTGATGCCTACGACCGCTGGAGCCGTCAGGAAACCCAGAACAAGGCCGTTGTCATCTATGATACCATGTGGCATTCCACGGAGATGATGGCCGATGCCATAGTCAGCGGACTGGTGGAGGCTGGTGTGGAGCAGGTTCGGCCCATCAGTGTGCGCAGATCCCACAGATCAGACATCATGACGGAAATCATGGATGCCAAGGTTGTCATGGTGGGCTCTCCCACCCTGAACAACCAGATTTTCCCGGCACTCATGGATGTGCTGACCTATATGAAAGGTCTTAAGCCCCAGGGAAAAATAGCAGCAGCCTTTGGTTCCTACGGCTGGAGTGGTGAAGCTGTTAAACTTCTCAACGCGGAGCTGGCCGGTATGGGGTTTGAGCTTCCTGAGGAGGGTCTCCGTATCCAGTATGTGCCGGAGCGGGATCAACTGACCCTCTGCCATGGTCTGGGTATGCGCATGGGTCTCAGGGCACAGGGCAGGGAGGTTTGATGGAAGACTATGCGGCGGAGGTGGATCTTGTGACCTGCATTCGTTGCGGTATCTGCATTGAGCTTTGTCCGGAGGTTTTTGGCTGGAGTGCCACGGGTTTTGTGGTGGTACGGGAAAGCGAAGGCAGGCCTGACTGTCTGGAAGAGGCCATAAGGAACTGCCCTGCGGACTGCATCCGGGAACGCTGACTTGCCTTGATGGGATAAAAAAATAAGGCCAATTCCTGAAATGAAGATACCTTTGGCCCCGCCCTCCGGGTGCTGGCTGAGGCTCTCTAAAGCGAGGGGCCGGGATGAGGGTTCAAATTACGGGTAAATTAATCTTGGAAGCAGGCTGATGGAGGTAATTATGCGCAAAACTGCCCTTTTTGTTTTTAACGGAGATCCCATGTGTTTCATCCATGTTCTGCTCAATGGACTGGATATGCATGAAAGGGGTGATGAGGTGGCTCTGGTGCTGGAAGGGGCTTCAGTGGCCCTGATTCCTGAGCTGGAAAAGGAAGGCCATCCCCTGCATGCTTTGTGGAAAAAAGCCTTGGAAGCAGATATTGTGGCCGGTGTGTGCAAGGCCTGTGCTGCAAAGATGAAAACCCTTGATGCCGCAAAAAAAGCAGGCCTTTCCCTGCTTGATGACATGCATGGCCATCCGTCCATGGCAGCTTTCCGGGACGGAGGCTATGAGCTGCTGACCTTTTGATAAGGAGGCTCCCATGGACCGCAGGGAACTGAAAGCCCACGTTCTGGGCTGTCTGAATCTCAAAGATAATGACGCCATGGAGAGTGCCCTGCAGGCTCTGTCCGGCCGCAGGGTAGTGGGACCGCTCATGGGGGCCTTCTGCCATGAAAAAGAAGAGATACGCTGGTCTGCCGTGACCGGGATGGGGTCGGTTTGTGAGGCCCTTTTTCCTAAAGATCCCGAAGGTGTGCGCCGGGTGATGCGCAGGCTGATATGGATGCTCAACGATGAATCCGGAGGGATCGGCTGGGGCTGCGGTGAGGCCATGGGTGAGATTATGGCGCGTATTCCCATTGTTGCCCATGAATACCACAGGATTCTTTGTTCCTACATGGACCCGGAGGGTAATTTTCAGGAGAATCCTCTTTTGCAGAGGGGTATTCTCTGGGGCCTTGCCCGTCTTGCCCAGAGCTTTCCTGTTCTTGTACAGGAAATGATTCCGGTTCTTTCCTTTCCTCTGGATTCGGATGATCCTGAAATTCTGGCTTCAGCCCTGATGCTGGCCCGGATGTTGAAAGATCCTTCCCATACAAGGTACGTTGAAAAGCACCTTGAAGATTCAAGGGGGCTTCTTTTTTACTGGAACGGAGATTTTATTCCTGTAAAAATTGGCGAGCTTGCAGGTCAGTGCTGCAGGGACTCCGGATAAGATTGTGTCATGGGAAAAACAGCTTTGGTGTTTTTGCTGTTTGCCCCAAAGTTATGTCCATATATTAAACAGAGATTAGAAAATCTGCATATTTTTTTGTTCAAAAAGGGCAGTTCCGGTTGCTTTGCGGGCTGCCCTTTATGTTGTCTGTGCTTTCAGAAATTCCTGCCGTTTGCTTATTTCCCATTTCTTGACAAGGCATTTTTGCGCCTTATCTTCTTGCCAACTTGATCGGGAACCGATGAAAGTAAGGCTGTTTAGATAATTTTATTAAATGTATCTATTGCTTAAATATGAGTCAGAGGGCATGCAGACAGGACTCCCCATGCCCTTTTTTGTGGGGAATCCTTCTGCCCATAAGGTTAATGGGATGGGCGTCAGGAGATAAAGATTGAAAGAAGCAGATATGGAAAAAGAGGCTGAGATAAAGCCCGCAGAAGAAACCGTCACAGCCCGTGAAACACCTTCTGCTGAAGAGGTGGGCAAGGTAGCGGATGCTGCTGAAATACTTGATGGTAAGGGGCTGCAGGAAGATGAGGCTGCTGATGTGGACAGACCGGATACAGAGAAGGCCGGGTCCGAAGATGAAAGCCTTACCGCAAAACTTGAAGCCAGTGAAACTGCCCTGAAGGCAGCAAATGACCGCTATCTGCGTACTGTGGCGGAGCTGGAAAACTTCAAGAAAAGGACGGCCAGAGAAACGGATGAGTTCCGTAAATATGCCAATGTTTCTCTGGTTCAAAAGCTCCTTCCGGCTCTGGATAATATGGAAAGGGCCATGGATTCCGCCGCATCTCCGGAAGCAGGAGCTTCTGCCATTGTGGAGGGTTTGCGTCTGACCATAGCGGATATTCTCAAGGTTTTCGGAGAGTTCAATGTTAAGCCTGTGGAGGCGGAGGGTAAAAAGTTTGACCCTGTCTATCACATGGCCGTAGCCCATGAAGAAACAGATGCAGCGGATCCGGATACGGTTATCCGGATTTTTCAAAAGGGATATATCATGCACGACAGGCTTATACGTCCGGCTATGGTATCCGTAGCCAAAGCCATGCCGGTTTCCGCTGAAAAAGCAGGAGACGGTGAAAAAAACATGGCACAGGACAGTGGCCCTTCCGTCGGCATTGACATAAGAACATAAGGAGAAACAGAATATGGGTAAGATAATCGGTATAGATCTTGGAACCACCAACTCCTGCGTTGCCATCATGGAAGCAGGTGAACCCAAGGTTATAGCAAATACGGAAGGCGGTCGTACCACACCGTCCATTGTGGCAGTAACGGGTGCCGGAGAACGTCTTGTGGGCCAGTCAGCCAAGCGTCAGGCCATTACCAACCCCGAGAACACCATCTTTGGTGTCAAGCGTCTCATTGGTCGCAAATTCAATTCCCCTGCAGTGCAGAAGGACAGAAATGTTCTGCCTTTTCATATTGAAAATGCGGATAACGGAGATGTCCGGGTAAAAATTCAGGATAAAAAGGTAAGTCCCGCAGAGGTTTCTTCCTATATCCTGAGCTATATCAAAAAGGTTGCCGAAGACTATCTTGGAGAGCCGGTAACGGATGCGGTTATTACGGTTCCGGCCTATTTTGATGACAGCCAGCGTCAGGCCACCAAAGATGCGGGTACCATTGCAGGGCTTAATGTAAAGCGCATCATCAACGAGCCCACTGCAGCGTCCCTGGCCTATGGTCTCGATAAAAAATCCGATGAGAAGATTGCTGTTTTTGACCTTGGCGGCGGAACCTTTGACGTATCCATCCTTGAGATCGGTGATGGTGTGTTTGAAGTAAAAGCTACCAACGGTGACACCCACCTTGGCGGTGAAGACTTTGACAACCGTATCATCGATTTTCTGGCGGATACCTTCCGTAAAGAGCAGGGCATTGATCTGAGAAAGGACAAAATGGCTCTGCAGCGTCTTAAAGAAGCTGCGGAAAAGGCCAAGATTGAGCTGTCCTCTTCCATGGAAACGGAAGTGAACCTGCCCTTTATCACAGCCGATGCCTCCGGTCCCAAGCATCTTCAGATTAAGCTGTCCAGATCAAAACTGGAGTCTCTGGTGGGTGATCTGCTGGATAATCTTGAAGGTCCATGTGTTCGGGCAATGAAAGACGCTGGTATTGCTGCTGCCAATATCAATGAGGTGGTTCTTGTGGGCGGCATGACCCGTATGCCTGCTGTACAGGAGCGGGTGAAGAAGATTTTCGGAAAAGATCCCCATAAAGGCGTTAACCCCGATGAGGTTGTGGCCATTGGTGCAGCCATTCAGGCCGGTGTTCTTCAGGGGGATGTAAAAGATGTGTTGCTTCTGGATGTAACGCCCCTTTCTCTGGGTATCGAAACCCTGGGTGGCGTTATGACCAAACTTATTGAGCGCAACACCACCATTCCCACTAAAAAGAGCCAGGTTTTCTCCACGGCTGCCGACAATCAGCCTGCTGTTTCCATCCATGTGCTGCAGGGCGAGCGTGAGATGGCAAGGGATAACAAAACCCTTGGTAATTTTGAGCTGAGGGATCTTCCGCCTGCACCCCGGGGTGTTCCCCAGATTGAGGTGGGTTTTGACATTGATGCCAACGGCATTGTGCATGTTTCTGCCAAGGATCTGGGCACGGGCAAGGAACAGTCCATCCAGATCACTTCTTCCAGCGGTCTTTCTTCCGATGATATTGAACGTCTGGTCAAGGAAGCGGAAATGCACGCCGATGATGACAAGCGTAAGCGGGAGCTGGTGGAAGCCAGAAACACCGCAGACAGCATGGTCTATCAGACGGAAAAGTCCCTGAAGGATATGGGCGATAAGGTGGATGCAGAGACCCGCACAAGCATTGAGTCTGCTGTGGAAGATCTGAAAAAAGCCATGGAAGGGGAGGATCTGGATGCCATTAAGGCAAAAACAGATGCCCTGACCGAGGCTTCCCATAAGCTGGCCGAGGCCATGTACCAGCAGCAGGCAGCCGGTGCCGCAGCAGATGCTGCAGGTGCTGAAGGGTCGCAGGAGTCTTCCCGTCCCCAGGATGATGATGTTGTGGATGCTGACTTTGAAGAAGTGAAAAGCGATAAAAAAGACTGAAAAAAAATATAGGATATAAAGCTGTCTGAAAAAAGGGGCTGACCCGTAAAAGGGGTCGGTCCCTTTTTATTTTCATGGGAGAAAATGCTTTTATGGTTGATCTTAAAAAGACAGCGGATTATTCTGCCCTCCTTACCCGAAAGGGCAACGTGTTTTTTTAAAGGAAGGAAAAGAGACAGAATCATGCAGTTAATTACGGAAATTCTAGCACAGAACGCCCGGAATTTTCCGGATGCCGTTTCCCTTGTGGAACGGGCACCGGAAACCGGAACCCGCAGCAGCATCACCTGGTCTGAATTTTATGAAGAGAGCCTCAGGCTTTCCCGGGCTTTGCGTATGCGGGGCTATTCCAGGGGGGAGAAAGTGGTACATCTTATGACCAACTGCCTGGAATGGCTGCCCTATTATATGGGCATTCTGGACTCAGGCTGTTGGGCGGTGCCTTTGAATTTCCGTTTTCTGGCGGATAAAATTCTCCGTTGCAGCGTACTTGCGGAAGCCAAAGTTCTCATCTTCGGGCCGGACTTTGTGGACAGGGTACGGGCGGTAAAGCCCGGTCTCGATGCGGTGGTGGAACTTTATGTCTTTGCTGGCCCTGAAGA
This sequence comes from Desulfobotulus mexicanus, assembly GCF_006175995.1. NCBI lineage: Bacteria > Pseudomonadati > Thermodesulfobacteriota > Desulfobacteria > Desulfobacterales > Desulfobacteraceae > Desulfobotulus > Desulfobotulus mexicanus. The sequence goes on along the minus strand of NZ_VDMB01000007.1, from coordinate 111,985 downwards.
TCAGCGTCCCCGTTTTGCCATGCCCATGGCGGACCTTCTGGCCGAAGGCGACCGTGAAAAGGCCAGAGCGCTCCCCCCTGTACCCTTAGAGCCAGATGATGAGGCAGCTCTCTACTTTACTTCCGGCACCACTGGTGATCCCAAGGGTGTTCTGATCACCCACGGTAATCTGGCCTTTGCCTGTGAGGTGGAGCATCGCCACCATCTGCAGCAGCCGGAAGATATCTTTCTTTGCATTCCTCCCCTTTACCATACGGGGGCCAAGATGCACTGGTTTGGCAATTTCAAGGTGGGGGCAGCCACTGTTCTTCTCAAGGGAGTGTCTCCACAGTGGATTCTGCAGGCTGTTTCCGAAGAAAAGGCCAGTATTGTCTGGTTGCTGGTTCCATGGGCCCATGATATTCTCCATGCCATCGAATCCGGCGAGGTTAATCTGGAAGATTATGATCTTTCAAACTGGCGGCTCATGCACATAGGTGCCCAGCCCGTTCCGCCCAGTCTGGTGAATCGGTGGAAGAAAATTTTCCCCCATCATCAGTATGACACCAATTACGGACTCACCGAAGCCACAGGGCCGGGATGTGTGCACCTTGGCATGGAAAATATCCATAAGGTTGGGGCCATAGGACAGCCGGGATGGGGCTGGGAGTGCCGCATCGTGGACAGGAAAATGCAGGAAGTTCCCTTTGGTGAGCCGGGTGAGCTGATTGTCCGGGGGGCTGGCGTGATGCGTGAATATTACGGCAATCCCAAGGAAACGGGAAAAAGTCTCAAAAACGGATGGCTCTGCACCGGAGACATTGCAAGGCAGGATAAGGACGGTTTTTACTGGCTTCTGGATCGTAAGAAGGATCTGGTCATTACCGGAGGAGAGAATGTCTATCCTGTGGAGGTGGAAAATTACTTAATCCGCCATGAGAAAATTCAGGATGTGGCCATTATCGGCACGCCCGATGATCGTCTTGGTGAACTGGTCACTGCCGTCATACAGATTAAACCCGGTATGGAGATGACGGAAGATGAGGTGAACTCCTACTGCCTTGGTATGCCCCGTTACCGCAGGCCCCGCATTGTTCATTTTGCAGAGGTGCCTAGAAATCCCACGGGTAAAATCGAAAAACCCGTTCTTCGCAAGCGTTATGCAGGAATTTATTCCAGTTTCCGTAGAGACTGAGTTTAAGCCCCTTTGATTTCAAACCTCCACTTTTTACAGGTGGGGGTTTTTTATTCCCTGTATTTCTTCACCCTTTCCCGATTGCCTGTTTTTCTGCTATGCTTTCATAATTATAAAGGAAAAAGGATGATCTCTTTTTACAGAAAAATTTAAAAGGGGCGGGCCTTTTATGCACAGGCAGGTATTATGATAACGGAAGATCAGGGAGATAAACTGGCAGGGGCCTCAGATCCTTTACTTGAGGAGATGGAACAGGCTCTGGTATCCACCATGGAAAAGGGGTTTACCTGGCTTTGTTTTCCCGGCATTCTTGAAAAAAAATACCGGCAGAAGGAGCTTAAAAGGCAGAAACTGCTTTTTCCTCCCATGGGGTCAGTGGCATTGCTGTTTTTTATCATCTATGCCGTTGCGGATTATTTCATGGTTCCGGATGTGTATCAGACCGCATGGATTCTTCGTTTTTTAGTGGCCCTTATTTCCATCCCCATACTAATTGCCATTGCCAGTTCCAGTGTGCAGAAGCATGTGGATGTCCTGATGCTTGTGGCTCTGATGTCGGGAGTATGCAGCATACTTATTCTTTTGCTCATCAGCAGATCTCCCATGGCGGCCCATTACCACACAGGGCTTTTTATTTTTGTAATTTTTATTGCCATTTCCATACGTTTCCGCCTGGCACTGGGGGTCTGTCTTTTAATTCTCATTCTTTATACCACAGCCCTTCCTTTTATGCCTGCCATGCCCCTGCCTGCCAAATTAAACAGCTTTCTGGTTATGGGTACCATCATTCTGCTCTGTCTTGTGGGGTGTTATCAGATAGAATACCGGCAGAGGCGGGATTTTCTGGGAAACCAGATGAAAAAAAACGATGCTCTGCGCCTGCAGCATCTTAACCGGCATCTTACTGAACTTTCCCTTTCCGATCCCCTTACGGGGCTTGCCAACCGTCGCCATTTTGATGAAAGCCTGAAGCTTTACTGGCGCAGGGCAGAGCGATCCGGTGATCCCCTGGCAATTCTCTTTATGGATGTGGATAATTTCAAAGCGTATAATGATAATTACGGACACCCGGCAGGGGATGAGTGTCTGAAGTCCATTGCCCGTATCCTCAAAGCTTACAGCCGGAGACCCTTTGATCTTTCCGCCCGTTTTGGCGGTGAGGAATTTGTGATGCTGCTGCCCCATACCGGTGATGATGAAGCCCGTATCATTGCCGAAAAAATCCGCAGTTCATTAGAAGGGCTGGCCATCCCCCATGCCTTTTCCGGTGTGGCAGGGTATCTGAGCATGAGCATTGGTGTTGCCACGGCCATACCCGATGAAACTGGTGATGAACAGGATCTGCTGGAAAGTGCGGATGCGGCCCTGTACCGGGCCAAGAGTTCAGGTAAAAACTGTGTCATGTAGGAAAAAGGGGGAGGATTTTTAGAGGGATTCTTCTTTCTCCTTTAAAATCCGCCTGATTTTCTTCTCAATGACAATAGGTGTAAAGGGCTTGACCACATAGTTTGTTGCCCCAATCTCCATGGCTTTAAGGATATGCTCACGGGTGCCTTCTGCCGTTATCATCAGTACGGGGATGTTTTTGAAGTCTTCGCTTTTACGAATCATACCAAGCAGTTCGGGGCCGTTCATTTTGGGCATATTCCAGTCCAGCAGAATCAGGTCAATGGCGGGTTTCATCTGAAGTCTCAGCCAGGCTGCGCCGCCATCGCTGGCATAGCTTACCTTTGTCAGGCCAAGGAATTTTAGAATGTTGCCAATGATCTGACGCATAATCTGTTCGTCATCGACCACAAGGATATTGATGTCTGCATCAATTTTGTCCAAGGGGGCCTGCCACTTTTTTTGGGTCATGGAGCGCTCCTGAGAAAAAGGATTCAGATTCTTTTGTCCTTTTTTAGTTTCGTTAGATCAGTGCTTCAATGCCTTTTCGCTCAATTATGTCTAATAATTTCTTTGAAGCTCCGGTTGGTTTTTTATTGCCCCGTTCCCATTTTTGGACAGTGGAAGGACTTATATTGAAAATACTCGCAAGAGCTGCCTGGCTTATTCTGTTTTTTTTCCGTATGGAAATAATTTTTTCAGGGGTATATTCCTGAACGGCAGGAAGGCAGAGATTTTCGATATTTTTCATGGTAATATCATCAACCAATCCACTTTTGTTTAAATCCTTAATTGTATCTGTTATTGAATCTGCGATGGTTTTTCTCATAATTTCACCTCTATAAGGTCACCATTGTCAATGGCGGTTTTTAATTCCTTCAAAGACAAATTTAATAAAATTTTTGATAATTCCTTGAAAGCATAAAATTCTTTTTTGGACAGATTTGATTTTTCATTCTTTGAAAAACCATAAATAAAAATTGCTCTGTCCTCTTTTTTGTAGCAGATTATTGTCCGTCCACTGCCAGTCTTGCCTTGCCCTGAAAAACGAATTCGTTTTTTATAAAGGTTCGAACCAAGGGTTGCATCAAAATTTCCTTCGGTAATTTCAACTAAGGCTTTGAACAGTTCAATTTTTGGGAGATTTTGCTTGGAAGCCCATTTTGAAAAATGTTTTATCATTAAATTTTTCATTACAGAAAGATAGCACCGAGTGCCATACCAGTCAATTAACATCTGCCAGCGTGGAAAAGGCGATAAAAGGGGTGATCCCTTTTAGATGAGAGAACAAAAAAGGAGGGGATTCCCATGAAAAAACTACCCATTGGTATTCAGAGTTTTGAGGCCATGCGCTCGGAGCCCCACTATTACGTCGATAAGACCAGCTTTGTTAAAATACTTATGGATTCGGGAAAATACTATTTTCTTTCAAGACCCAGACGCTTTGGTAAAAGCCTTTTTGTGGATACCATGCGCCAGGCTTTTTCAGGTAAAAAGCAGTATTTTCAGGGTTTATATCTTGAAGATAACTGGGACTGGAACACTTCATACCCTGTGATTCATATCAGCTTTGGCAGCGGTGTCATGGAGTCTCTGGAAGAACTTGGATTGACCCAAATGGAAATACTTGACCGCAATTGCAGATTTTATGGGATTGAACAGTTAGATTCTCCTACCATCAAGGGAAAGTTTTTTGAACTGATCGAAAGGCTCCATGAAAAGTTTGAGAGCAAGGTTGTAGTCCTCATCGATGAATACGACAAGCCCATTCTGGATAATATTGCCAATAAAAGCCTTGCCATAGAAATCAGAGAAAAGCTGAAAAATCTTTATTCCGTATTAAAAGATGCGGATGTTCATCTGAAATTTGTTTTTATTACAGGGGTGAGTAAGTTCTCCAAGGTTTCGCTTTTCAGTGGTCTGAACAATCTTCAGGATATTACCATGAATCCGGCTTATGCCACCCTCTGCGGTTATACCCAGAGCGAGCTTGACATGGTGTTTGCGGATCAGCTGGAAGGCCTTGACAAGGACAGAATACGGCAGTGGTACAACGGGTATTCATGGCTTGGGGAAAGGGTCTATAACCCCTTTGATATCCTTCTTTATTTCAGTGAAAGACAGTTCCGATCCTTCTGGTTTGAAACGGGAACACCCCGTTTTCTTATCACACTTCTCATGGAAGGGCATTACAGTATTCCTTCCATTGAGCAGCTTTACCTTGGTGAAGAGCTGATCGACAGTTTTGATGTGGATCGCATCCGTGTGGAAACCCTGCTTTTTCAAACCGGCTATCTCACCATAGAACGGATGGACGAAAAGATGGTGGGCCGCAGAAGCTACCAGCTTGCCTACCCGAATATGGAAGTGAAGAGCAGCCTGAACCGCTGGATCTTAAACGAGCTGGTGGATGATGTGGTGGCCAAAAGCGCCAATGAAACCTCCCTGATAAGGGCTATACAGGAAAAATCCTTCAATGATTTAAGGGATATTTTCCACCGCTTTTTTGCTTCCATCCCCCACGACTGGTACAGAAAAAATCAGCTTTCGGGATACGAGGGCTATTATGCCAGCATCTTTTACTGCTACTTTGCCGCCTGCGGATTTGAGATCCGCGCGGAAGATGCTACCAACCATGGTCGTATGGATTTAAGCCTCTTTTATGATGATATCTGCTGTATTTTTGAGTTCAAGGTGCTTGAAAATGCAGGGGAGGGCAGTGCCATGGCCCAGCTTAAAGATAGAAAATACCATGAAAAATATCAGGGTTCCGGTAAGGAAATTTATCTTGTGGCTGTAGAGTTTTCTAAAAAAGACAGAAACATTGAAAATTTTGAAGTAGAGACAGTGGCTTAAGTTACCCCTTTTAGTTTGCTTGACATTTTAAGATTTTATGTACAGCATAATGTACAGGATCAGAAAGAAGGGATCCTTTTTAATCCATAGGGAGATTTCATGAGGATTGTATCTTTTACAGAAGCCAGGAACAGCTTGAAAGCGGTACTGGACGCAGTTGTTAATGATGCTGATACAACAATTATCACTCGTCGGGATGCTGAAGATGCAGTAGTTATGTCATTGAATTATTACAATAGTTTAATGGAAACAGTGCATTTGCTCCGATCTCCGGCTAATGCAGAGCATTTGAATCGTTCCATAGCACAGTATAAAGCGGGTAAAGTAATCCAAAGAGATTTGATTGATGGGTAATCGTTTGCTGGCATGGACAGATGAATCATGGGTTTCTTATCTGTATTGGCAGACACAGGACAAGAAAATGCTTCAGCGTATTAATAAACTTATCAATGATGTCAAGCGTTCTCCCTTTGAAGGCATAGGTAAACCCGAGCCATTAAAGGAAAATCTGGCTGGCTTCTGGTCCCGTCGTATTGATGATACAAACAGACTGGTTTATGCCGTTGAAGATGATGTAATAACAATAATCTCATGTCGTTATCATTATTGATAGTTAAAAGGGGTCAGACCCTTTTAACTAGATTAGTAGATTAGAAAAGGGGGCACCAATGGGGCTGGTTCAGTCTTTAAAAAACATGAGCGTTGAAGAGAAAATTCTGGCCATGGAGCTGCTGTGGGATGATCTTTGCCGGGATGGAGATATACTGCCATCCCCCCAATGGCACAGAGGTGTCCTTGAAGAAAGGGAGGGGCTACTTGAAAGGGGAGAAGATGCGTACATGGATTGGGAAGAGGCAAAAAAATCCATAAGAGAAGAATTGTCATGAAAGTCCGGATTCTTCATTCTGCTCGCAAAGACATGATGGAGGCTTATCATTTCTATGAGAGGCAGGCAGATGGGCTCGGCACTTATTTTTTGGATGTAATTTTTTCTGATATAGATTCCCTTCAGTTTTTTGCCGGGATATATGCGCCTTTTTTTAAGGATTATCGCAGATTACTTTCAAAGAGATTCCCATTTGCCATTTATTACCTGCTTGAAAATGAAAAGGTATCTGTCCATGCGGTGTTGGATTGCCGTCGTCACCCTGCATGGATTAGAAAAAAATTATCATAAGGTGTAAAACGGGTGCCCCCTTTTAGAGAACCACTTTCAGGAAGGTCTTCCCCTTTTTCTGACCTGCTTTATATCTGCCAGTTCAAAGGTAAGCTGATCCGTATAGCCCTGCTTTTTGAGCATAAAAGCTATGTGGATCATGATATGCTCTTTAAAATCCTTCTGTATATGGCAAGTCAGTGGGAACGATGCCGCAAGCAGGAGATAGAAAAAAACCCCATTATTTCCATCGTGATCTATCATGGAGAAAGAAAATGGCAGCCCGGTCTTCTCAGTGACTGTTTTAAAGACCTGCCCTCCATGATCAAGCCCTTCATCCCGGATTCAGAGTACATTTTCAAAGCCACAGATCTTCAGCCTGAATATGTGGCTGAGACGATAGGTCGTGTAAGCCTGAAAGGAAAGGAGCTTGCCATGACTACAGCGGAAAGATTGATGAATGAAGGTATGGTGCTGGGTCGTAATGAAGGTCGTTATGAAGGTCGTTGCTACCCTTGTGATTCTCGGTGTGCTGGCTTCTGTGGCAGGATTTGGACTGGTCCGTGTGGTTGAAGGTTATATGTTTACGCGTGAAAACACGGAGATAACGCAGAAGGCACAACTGGCTTTGAACCGTATGAACAGGGAAATAATTGAGCTGCTGGATATTGAAAAGGCAGAAGATGACAGTATTGCTTTGCGAAGCCGTGATGGTCTGAGAAGTTTTGGTTTTGATGATAATCGAATTCTTTTTTCAAATAGTAATGATTTTACTGATGGTGATGTACTTGCCGAAAATATAAGTGCCTTGAATTTTCAATATTACTCAGGATCGTCAGCTTGGGATAAGAATGATGTCTCAAAGCTGACTCTTGTGGAAATCAGCATGATAATACAGCGATCCGATGGAACTACCATGCCTTTTGTTTCTCAGGCTGCTCCAAGAAATAATAAAATAATTGAATTTGAAACTGAGAATCCGGAAGGCACTCCTGGGGCTAATCCACAGATTCCTGATTTTAATTATAAATTTTGCATGATTGATAGCCTGATAGTAGATAATGGAGACATGCAGTTAAAAGAATGGCTCTGGCTTTGCATTATCTTTATGGCAATAACGGGGTGGTGGGTGTGGTTCAAAAGTAATAAAGGGGGTACCCGCATGAATGAAAAAGGGAGTCTTCTTTTAGGGCTGGTTGTTACCATTGTTGTAATAGCCGCCTTGACGGCAGCCATTGTCCCAATGTTTACAAGTTCTACCATGGGTCAGGTGGTTCAGGATCAGGGCCGAAAGGCTTTTTTTCTGGCGGAATCGGGCTTCCGCTTTGCAGCCAGTTCTTTTTTGAAAGCCGGTGATGAAGACAAGAGGCTTGAGGCCATAAGTAATATGCATGGTAAGACCTACACCATGAAAGAAGGCAGTTTTCAACTGGCCTTTGAAACCTACTGGTTTAAAGCAAAAGATGATTTTACTAATGATACTGATATTTCCCTTGATGTGCATGGCCGAATTCCTTCGGTTTTTCAGGATGATGAAAAAGGGTGGGTTGAACTGGGTAATCAGGGTCATCCTTTTACTGTTAAGGCCGCATCAGGGAAAAATTTGGTTTTCACAATTGAAAATCCTGTCACAGTAAAAAAAGGAGATGATATCCGCCTTGCAAGTGATATCAAATCTGCGGGAAAATTATCGAAAGGTGAAAGTCTGTTGCTGGATTCAGATCATGCCTGGGCTCTCCCCGATTTTAATGGTAATTTTGTTTTGAGGAATTCTTCAGACAGCTTTGCTGTTTTTAATTATGAAAGATTGAATCGTGCAACTAACACTCTGGAGCGGATTCGGCAGGTGGACCCCAGAGAAGAGAAAAAAAACTGGTCCGTTGACCTGAATAATAATACCTATCTGGTTCTTGAACCTTATGTCCGGGTATTTTCAGCAGGGATAGTCGGCAATTCCCAAAGGGAGGTTGTGTATAATGCCCCTGTGGGCTGGATTGCAGGTGGAAGCATGGATGAGTTCAAAAGAGAAATCTTCCATGAAACCTTTGGAGATACGGCAAACTGGTTTGCGGGTTCAGCCCATGGCGGGCATAAAACTGTAAATATCGATGGTGCCAAAGCTTTGAAAATTACGGGTGTAGAGGGTTTTAGCGGTACGCTTAAGGTCGGGCCGTTTGATTTTAAGGTGACATGGACGGGAGATGGGCTGTGGAACATGCTGGCCCTGAACTGGGTAAAGCTGCGGACCAATCTTTTTAAATCCTGGCAGGATCACAAAGGGGCTTTGAGTTATGACCTTCAGATCAAGGTAAAAAATGACCAGCCTTATTTCATGGCGGGTATGGGATTTCGGATGAAGGGGGTTGAAGCGGACGAGAACGGGGTTTATAGTGATCTTGAAACCTATGGGGTGTCTTTTATCAGGCAGAGGCAACGGCGTGACAGGTATGACGGGATCATGATTGGTGCACCATGGTGGAGAGATACTGGTGATTGGACTTATCATGATGGGATCGCTGCGGAATTTAGAGAAGAATTAAAGAATGTTTTAAGTTTTAATGGTTTAGATGGAGTGGGTGCAAATGATTCAAGATTGGATTTGGGGAGCAGGTATGGTTGGTTTGACCAATATCAAGAGACATATATATACTCCGACCCTGCTATGATTCTATGGCAACGCAAGGGAAAAAAATTCAATGTACTGGCCGTAAAAAAACTGGCTGATGGTGCAGATAATAATATTTTGGGACTGACCAACGGCTTATCCGGAAAAGATTTGCGCCTTAAAGACTGGTCCACCCTCATGGTACGTATTATGGAGGGTTGGGAGCTTACATTTGAGGAAGGAACAAACCACGATGATCGTTTTCCCAAGCGGGGGGATATTTTGCAGGGAGAGAATGGGAACAATGCAAGAATCACCGGTATGCCTGTCTTGAAAAGCGGGAGTTGGGGAGCTGGCGATGCGGAGGGTGTGCTGCTTGTTTCTGGTATGGAGGGAGATTCGTTCAGCGCTGGGGATAAGCTCAGCATCAGAAAAGGAGATCCTAACAGTAAGTATCTTACCGTGGAAACCCTTGGCGCATCCAAGGTAAACTGGATTATGGTGTATGCGGCGGCTCCTCAGTCAAGCGGTACGGCAAATGCGCAGCAGACAGACACGTATCGTTTGGGGAATCCCCGGTCAAAGGCCAACTGGCCGCCGGATGACTGGGCTGATCGATCTCCTGAAAATGATTTTTTTACTTTGATTAAATGGGATACCCTGTCAGGTGTTACTCCGGTTCCTGCTGAGGCTGAACTGGCGGGAACCATAATCCGTACAAGTACCATACTTTCCCCCGACTTTGTGGATAATTTTGATCCTAAGGATTTTAAGGAAGCAATTACCATTCTGACCTCCAGCAGTGCCGGAACATCCACTTATTATGATGACTTTGCCATTCAGCTAGACCAGAAGGCGGGTACGGGCTTCCTCCCCCCCATCCAGCAATAAAAAGGGGTCTTAAAAAAGGGGTCTGACCCCTTTTAGGGAAAGTTTGATGAATAACCTTGAAACACTCATTAAAAACGCCATGCAGTCCGGGTACTCCGATCTGCATCTCACCGGCGGGCATCCCGTGGTGTTCCGTAAAGACGGAAAAATCGGTTTTCTGACGGATACCCGCCTTTCCCCAAAGGATATGGATGGGCTTGCCGGAGATCTTCTTACAAACCGTGAAAGGGCCATGCTGCAGTCCCGTTTTTCCGTGGATCTGGCGCGCTCCATGCAAGGCGTGCGGGTAAGGATTCATGTTTTTGCCACATCCAGGGGCTTAAGCCTTTCCATCCGCATGCTTCCCGGCCGCCCGCCTACTCTGGATCATCTGAACCTCCATCCCCTGATCCGTCAGGCCTGCCGCCTGCCCAAGGGACTGATTCTCATCTGCGGTTCCACAGGCTCCGGCAAATCCACCACCATTGCCGCCATGGTGGACGAGATCAATCAGACCCGCAGTGAGCATATCATTACACTGGAAGATCCCGTTGAATACCGCTTTGCCTCTGCAAAATCCTATGTGGAGCAAAGGGAGCTGGGCACCCACATGCCCTCCTTTGATCAGGGCCTGAGGGATGTGCTGCGTCAGGATCCGGATGTCATTGTGGTGGGGGAGCTGAGGGAGCCGGAAACCATTCGCCTGACCCTCAATGCCGTGGAGTCCGGTCATCTGGTCATAGCGAGCCTCCATGCCACCCATTCTGAAGATGCCTTTTACCGCATCTGCAATTCTTTTCAGCCGGAGATTCAGGATCTGGTGCGTAACCAGCTGGCTTCCACTCTTGCCCTGCTGGTGGTGCAGCATTTGGAACATCTGCCTGAAGCGGGTTTCAGGGTGCCTGTGCTGTCTCTTTTGCAGGGAAGTTCCGGAGTGAAGGGTCTGATTCGGGAGAATCGTTTTTCCCAGATAGAAAGTGCCATACAGATGGGTAAAGATGGCGGAATGATGACTCAGGAGCAGTACAAGAGGGATTTTCTGAGAAAACAGAGCAATCTCACGCCACCATTCCGGGTTTTTCGGCCATCCCGGGAGGATGTGACGGATCCTGCCTATACATCCCGCCTTGTAGGGCATGAACAGCTACCCGGTCAGGCAGCGGTGGCTTTGTCAGCCATGGGTGAGCTGTCGGGGGATACAGGTGCCAAAAAAAGCATCCCCGCCAGCCTGCATCATGCCGGTGAGGATGCCTATGAAATTCAGGAAGACGGGATGTCCATGTCGGATATTATTAAGAATCTGTAGAAAAGGGGGGGCATATGAAGCGGTGGCTCTTGAAGCCAAAGAAAAAAGGGGTCAGAGCCATCTGTGGCGGTGGCTGAGGCTCTCGAAGCCAAAAAAAGGGGTCAGAGCGAAGAAAAAAGGGGTCAGAGCGAAGAAAAAAGGGGTCAGAGCGAAGAAAAAAGGGGTCAGAGCGCTTTTTTAAAAACCCAAAAAAGCGGTCTTACCCCTTTTCCTTCATTTTCTGTTTCTACTAAAAACCATAGCTTAAAGAGATGTTCAGCTCCTGAAGATTGCCGTTGAAGGGGATGCCGGAGCGTCCTTTTTCATCGGGTGTAAGGCCTGCTGGCAGTTCGCCCTTTTCCGCCATCCACTGCTGCCAGCTGTAGAGGATGCCAGCACTCCAAGAGGGGCTGAGTTGCTGGCGGACACCAAGGCGGAATATGCGGCCTTCGCCTTCATTTTTGATGTCTGCGTCGTTTATTTCTCCCCACTCGGAGTTTTTATCTGAAAATCTTGCATTGTGGAAAAGCAGAGAAGATTCCACGGAAAGATCAGGCCTTGGCTGGGCCCGGAGATCCAGACCGAACCACCAGCTGTTCCATTCGGAGAGGGCATTTTTTTCGGCTTCACTGTCCGGAACAGGAGGTGCCGTACTCCCGGGACTTTGGCTGGTTCCGTGATAGGAAAGGCCCATCATGGGAATCAGGGAAAGGCGCTGGTTGAGCAGATCCCACTGATAACCGATGCCTGCGGCCCAGTCCATGCGGTCCAGATCCGTACTGTGGGGGTCTTTTCCGTTGAATTCTGAATCATAGGGAAGGGTGCTGCGGGTATTCTCCTGCTGTATGGAGGACTTGAAATGCAGCCTGTCCATGGTCATGCGCAGATCCATTCCTTTGGACTGAGCGGGATTTGTAAGGTGCATGGCCTGATCCGTATGGCTCCAGTGGGGGGTCAGCAGGGCCTGATTTTTTTCACGCATATGCACCTGCATGGCAAGGGAAGGGGGTTCCGTTCCGGGAAGAACGGGGTCTCCGGCCATGGCCTGTACCGCTGCTGATATAGTGAATATCATAAGGGTCAGGTATAGGAAAATGTGGTGTATGCGATGTCTTTTCATGTCACTATACTTCTTATAAATTAAATGCTGTCATACCGCCCGGAGCGGAAGTCAGGACATTATTTTCATAAATGAATGTCCTGCAATTATCAAATGCTATCCTAACAATTTGGATTGCGGGATGCAAGCATCCCGGAGCATATTTTTAATTTTATCTGTTTTACAGGCAGCTTGTTGTTTTTTATCTCATGGTTTACGAAAATAAAGCACAAGGCTTTTTCCCATGAAAGGGTTGAGGATACGGTCCATGATTCTTGTAAGTGCAGGTTTTTCCATGATATCCCAAACAAGAAAGCGGTGATAAAGGCGCACTGCCGGGTGTTGATTATTGGTGGGGCCCACCAGGCATTTCAGCCACCAGAAGGGGCTGTGCAGACCATGGGCGTAACCGCATCCCCTGTATTCTAGTCCTTCTGCTTCCAGCATACGGATCAGTTCATTTTTTTTATAAATCCTAACATGGCCCTGATTGGCATGGCTGTAATCCTTTGCCAGCCACCAGCAGATTTTTTCAGGCCAGAAACGGGGCACACTCACCACCACATCGGCCCCCGGCCTTGCCACCCGGACCAGCTCCGCTGCTGCGGCTTTGTCGTTGGGGATATGTTCCATGACCTCAGAACAGATGACCGCATCAAAGGCCTGATTTCTGAACGGAAGTCTTGTGATATCTGCCGTGCTAAGCCCCCATGAGCCGCCACCGTGCCAGCCCATCATGTCATGGTTCTCAAGGCGTTCTCTGGCTGAAAGAAGATCCCTGTGGCAGAGGTCGGCACCTATGGCCGTAACCTTTTCAAGGCCGTAGGCCGCTGCCGTGTGGCGGCCGGGGCCGCTGCCTATATCGAGAATTTTCCAGCCGGGTCTGATGGTCATGCGACGGAAATCAACGGTGATCACGGATAACCTCCCTGTAAGTTTCTACGGTTTTTTCCGCAGCATTTTTCCATGTGAACTGTTCGTGAACCCGGGCATATCCTGCAGCTCCGAGCTGTTTTCTTTTTTCAGGATCACCAAGAAGGTCGCATATGGCCTTTGCCAGGGCATTGGAATTTCCCGGTGGTACGAGAAGGGCCGCATCGCCTGCCACTTCCGGAAGGGCACCGCCCGTGGTGGAGATCACCGGTGTGGCCGTGGCCATGGCTTCGCCTACGGGAAGGCCGAAGCCCTCGTAAAGGGAAGGTACAACGGCTATGGAAGCTTTGGCATATTCCCTTACAAACTGATGGTGATCAATCCTCCCCGTAAAATCGATGAGGTGTGAGATATCGAGTTTTTTGATCAGTTTTTCAATACCGCCCTTTTCTTTAGCCTTGCCGATGACAGTAAGTCTTACGGAATGGGTTCGGGAAACCTGATGCAGGGCTTCAAGCAGGTGGTAAAGACCCTTTAGGGGCATGTCTGCACTGTTGGTGACAATGAGCCGTCCCGGTTCTCTGGGGATGGCGGGCATGGGGTGGAATAGTTCCGTTGAAATGCCATTGGGTACAACGGAAAAGCGGGAAGGATCTATGGCGTATTCCCGTGCAATGTCATTTTTGGAAAATTCACTCACCGTAATGATTTTTGCTAGCTTGCGGCTCACCCTTTTTTGCATGCCGATGAAGGAATACCAGCGCAGGTGTTTGAACTTTTTCCATGGAGCACGCACACTGCGTATGGCCAGCTTGCGGTCCACCGTCATAGGATGGTGGATGGTGGCCACGGTGGGTATTTTCCGGCTGAGCTTTTCTATACCATAGGAAAGACTCTGATTGTCGTGGATGATATCATATTTATGAAGCTGGTCTTTCAGATGGCGCACGGCCCGGAATCCGAAGGTGAAGGGTTCGGGATAGCCCATGGTGGAGGTTCCGAGCCATTCCATGAGGTTGACAGGGTCTTTCAGTTCATCCAGACGGGGGGTTCTGAAAAGGGCTTCGGGATTGTAAAGATCCAGAGTCTCTACCGGAATGAGCCGTGCTGCCCCTTCGAGCAGGGGGTCCGGGGGGCCTGCCAGTACGTCCACTTCATGACCCAGTTCACAGAGGGCTTTGGCAAGGTTTCTTATATACACTCCCTGTCCGCCGGAGTGGGGATTACTCCGGTAACTGATCATACATATGCGTAAAGGCTGGTTTGTTTTTTCTGACATGCCGACTCCCGATCTTATATGACTGAATAGCAACGCACGGCACATAGCGGCGTCTTGTCTTGAAGTAACTTGTTAAGTTACTTATAAACGAGGAAATTTCCGGCAAAAAGTAAGGTGCTGAACCCAGCGCCTCTGCCCGGAAAAATCCCTTGGTAAAGGAGTCACATATGTCGATGGGGCTTGTTTCGTCAAGGCTTTTTGCATGAAAAAAAGCCTGTTTCCTTCGGGAATCAGTCCATTCCCCCGCCACCGCTCAGTCTGTAGTCAGTCAGATAAAGGTGCTGGATCTCCGATTCAATGTAGCGGTTCAGGATGGTGTCCGTCACGGCCAGCACCCGTCCTTCATTATTTTCAAGGTCTGCACGGGTATATGGAGAAAGGGCAATGGTAAGGGCATGGCGGATGCGGTCGGACTTTCTGCGTATTTCAGTAATGCCGCTGCTGTTTTTGAAGCGGAATGTCAGCTCCATGGCCATAAAGCTTCTGTCCGCAAGGTTGGTTGCAAAGCGGAACTCATAGCTGGGAAGATGGGCTGTTTCTTCTAAGGGGGGCTGTTTTCCCGGTTCAAAGAACATCCGCCTCTGCTGCTGGGCTTCCCAGTTGCCCCGCCTTGCCTCATATATTTCTCCTAAACCGGAGAACTGATATTTCTTATCATAATAGGGTTTATAAAGAGCAAGGCCTATGATGATCAAAAGAAGAACTGCAACGCCAATGCCGATTTGTATCTGCTTTTTCATGGTTATTCTCCCTCGGGGAATCCCAGAAAGGTGGCTTCAAAGGCAATGCACAGGGTCTGGTCTCTGGGGTTTTGTTTATAAATTTCCGATTCCATCTCCATGGGAAGGTCAAAATTCCATGATATGAGGATTTCCCTTTCGTTTATAGCCTCTATCTGTGCGTAAAGCCTTTGATTTTCAGGAAAGGGCTGAACATAGGGGTTTTGTTCATCTACGGTTTTGTAATTGACAAGCCGGGTCAGCTCGGCCACAAAAACCGCTTCCCATCGCCAGAGTCTTGCATCCCCTGAAGCTCTGATTTTTTCAAAAACAGGAAAGGTATCAAGGATTACTCCTGTCCCGTCTTCAGTGAACACGGCCCTGTGGCCTGCCTTTGTGTTCACGGATGCCTGCTGGTCCACCAGTGCCAGCAGTGCTTTTTCATAAAAACGGACATAAAGGTGAAAGGGTGTGCCTGCCTGAATGCCGGGGCGGTTAATCCGGCCTTTTTCTATCAGGACGTGTTCACCATTTTCAAGTCTGAACTCAGGAGGATGTACAAAATACTCTCCCTGTGTCAGTTTTTGAGGGTAAGCAGGAAAATCCGTATCCGGCGTTTCAACAGATGCAATATAAACACTGAAATGGCTGCTTTCAAAGGAAATGGTTTTATTTTCTATGTCTCTGCTCTTCAGGGGCATGGATTCCCATTTGCGCTTATCAGGGTTAAAGTATCTGGCATGGACCTGATAATCATGTATCCTGCTGCCATCGGCAGTTTTTTCCCCGTAGGGCAGGGTAAGAACGGCAGGGGCCTTGAAATTAAGGCCGCCAGGTGAAAAGGCCACAGCAGGACCAGCGGCTTTTTTTCCTGCTGGCAGGGGAGCCGGGAGGGGAGTGGGCCGGATTTCTATGGTTTCTGCTGAATAAAGGGCATTCACAGGAAGTGTGATGCCAGCATCGAAAATGCTGCTGGCCCTGTCCGTAACTTTGAGGCTTCCTCCTCTGAAATCCATGGTCATTGATGCCTCGGGCCGGGTTGTGACGGGTGGCTGAGGATTGGCTGATTCTGTTTTTTCTTCGGTACAGCCCCATATTAAAAAAAGACAGAAGCACAGAGCAGATATTTTTAAAGTATGCATGATGGATTCTCCGGGAAAAATACGGTGAAGTTCTGCTTTTCTTTCTGGTTTCATCCAGTCTTAATTAAAGCAAGAAATATGCCCTTTATCTATGCTGCTTGACCTTAAAACCTGCCTGACTTACATTCGGGCGGATCTGTGTTACAGGAAATAAGGTATGTTTAAGGAAGAAGAGTCCATTTCAAAGAGGAGGTCTGTGGTGGTGGATAAGGTATTTACAGAAGAATTGGTAAATCAGGCCCTTGATTGTCTGCCCGAAGGGCTTTGCCGGAGGCTGAGGAAAATTCCTGCACCGGAAAGGCTTTCCGTGCTGGAGGAAGCCGGGGTTCTTCCGGAACGGATGGGGCTGGATATGGAGGAAGAGGATATCCGCTCTCTGGATAAGGCCATCCGCTATAAAGATGCAAGGGTGCAGCTGGTGCGCATGGTGCTCATGACGCGCATCAAAAATGATCAGGAAAACCCGGAGCTTGCCGAAGAGCTGGCGGCCTATATTTTTGACCGTCATTCCCTTGACACTGTCCATGCGGCCTATGAAGAGCATTATCAGGGAAAACCCCTGCCTGTACCGGTCAATGCATGAAAGCTGAAAAAGGTATACGGGTAAGCCTTGTCATGGCACAGACCCTTGATGGCAGGACAGCCCGTAGTTCTTTGGACCCCATGGACTGGACGGAGGCTGCTGACAAGGCACATTTTTCAGCCCTTACCCGACGCATGGGCCTTGTTATCATGGGTTCAAAAACCTTTGATGCCATGGGTGGTCCCCTTCCGGGGAGGAAGAATGTGGTTTTCACCCGATTTCCGGAGTCCCGTCATGATATGTCTGAAGGTCTTGAATTCACATCGGATTCCGTAGATGCGGTTCTGGATGGCCTTGCCGCAGAAGGATACCGGGAGGCGGCCCTGATTGGTGGCAGCCGTTTGAATGCGGCTTTTGCGAAGGCAGGGCGTATCCATGAAATCTTTGTGACCGTCTCTCCCCTTATCTTTGGGGGAGGTCCCGGGCTTTTTTCTGAAAATATTCCCATGGATCTTTTGTTTGTGGATGCAAAGCCTCTGGGGGCAAGTTCTATGCTTCTTCATTACAGGGTCCGGCATGGAGTCTGAAATGAAGCCCGAGGCAAAAAACTGTGAGCAGCAGGAAGAACTGGCCCTTCTGTGCAGGCGTATTCAAAAACTGGATCTGCCGGAGCTGAGGCAGGACCTCATTGCACCGGAGGTCAGGGACATTTCCCGAAAGTCCTTTGGAGAAATGCTGCGCCGTTATCTCTGCCACGGTGCCGGTGATTATCTGGTTCTGGATGTCCGATCCGAGTCCGAATATGAAAAAGATGCCATTCCAGTGGCTGTTTCCATGCCCATTCTCAATGACAGGGAGCGTCATGAGGTGGGGCTTTTGTACAAAAGGCATAATCACAGGACGGCACTGCGTTATGCCTTTTATCTGGCAAAGGAAAAGGAAGCCCTTTATGTGGAAAAGGTAAGGGCGCTCGGTCAGGGCAGGCCCCTTGTGATTTACTGCTGGCGGGGAGGCGGCAGGAGCCGTTACGTGGCAGGTCTTCTGGAAAGGCATGGATTTTCTGTCCTGCGCCTTGAAGGAGGGCATAAGGGTTTCCGGAGGGAGGTGTATCAGCTTCTTTATCACGGGGATTTTACCCTCTGGCCCCTTTCCGGTCCTACGGGCTGTGGCAAATCCCAGGTGCTGGAGCTGCTGGCTGCAAATTTTCCCCATATTCCGGTTTTGCATCTGGAGGCTGCCGCAGGGCATGCTGCTTCGGTTTTCGGGCACATCCGCTTTGCGGAAAAGGGAAAAAGTACTGTTGTGGACCAGCAGGCCTTTGAGATGCGGCTTTATCTCTTTTTGCTGGCACACCAGAGGGAAGATGGCAGTTTTCCTGCCTTTGTTACGGAAATGGAAAGCCGGAAAATTGGTCCTGTGCAGGTGCCTCCTGCCCTTTTCAGGGCCATGGAAAAAGGCCCCCACATCCGCCTTGAAGCTTCCATGGAGGCACGGGTAGCAAGGCTAAAACGCGAATACTTTGGTGGGGCTGGAAGGGATGTGGCTGCTGTACGCCATGCTTTGGATTTTCTCACAAGGCGGGTTGGGGGACACAGGGTGAGGCAGTGGCAGGCTTTGCTGGATCAGGGAGATGTGGATTCTTTTCTGAGGGAGATTCTGGAAGAATATTATGATAAGGGCTACAGGGAAGAAAGATTTCTGCCTGCAAAGGTTCTGTGCAGCGATGATATTCTGGCCACCACAGATGTGGTGGCCGGATTATGGAAAAAGACTTAGAAATCAGGGGGATTCTGCCGGGGGAGCCGGTGGTGTCGGGGGAGTCTGGGGACCATCTGTGCTGCCTGTCTGAATCCGGTGAATTCGGATTACATCATGGATGGCAGGTGTATCCGCACAGAGTCTCGTTATGAGATCCAGCCTTGTCATGCTCTGGAATCGGCCATCTTCACTGCGGGGGGCGTATTCAAGGATGTGGACCCATTCGTTGTCCACGCCTATGACCTCGCCGCACATGGCCGTGAGTCCGGCCATCTCATTGAGAAAAGCCGCAGTGCCAAAGCGCTGCTGGACATCTTCTATGAGAAGCCTGAGGGAACCGAGCCGCAGTTCCGGCACCTCAAAGGGTGTTCTCAGGCGGGCCAGTTTCAGTACGGTCCGGGTATCTCTGGTTTCCCAGAGGAGGTCTGTAATGTCATCGGTGTAAAAGACGCTGATGCCATTGTAACGTCCCGTGCTGTCGTATTCCGTCACCTGAACAAGGGTGTCGGAAAGGGCACGGATCTGGCCGACGATGGGGCTTTCGGAAAAGTGCCGCCTTCCGATTTCCACCACATCCTGATTTTTTTTAAAATGTTTCAGTTTTTCTAAGATCATGCCCATACTGGCCTCCGTGTCCGAGTGTTAAAAAAAACACTGTACCCATAGTCGAGTTCCTCTGCCTTGTCAAAAGATCTGAGGAGAAATACCAAAAAGAGGGTTAGAATAATATCATTCACAAAAGGCCTGTGAGTATTAAAAAAGTTTAGTGGCCAGCAGAAATTTAAGTTTTAAAAATTTAAAATATACTTGAAAGGATATTCCATGTCAGGTGGAGAACTTACGACCATGACCCGGCAGGGGGCCCCTGTTTATGTGCTGTCCTGTGGGCAGGGAATCAATGGAGAGCAGATGGTACGTTCCGCACTGGTGCAGTTTCCCGGGGTGCGGAGCAAGGTTGTGCGTGTTCCCCATGTACATGATGCCCATCAGATCCATGAAACCCTTGAGAGGGTGGCCGAGGAAAAGGGCGTTGTGGCCCATACCATTGTGGATCCGGGGCTGAGGGAACTTCTTGTCTGTGAATGTGAGCAGATGGATATTCCCTGTGTGGATTTCATGGGACCTGTGCTGGATATGATGCAGCAGAACTTCGGGGATGCCCCCCTGTGCGAGCCGGGACGCTACCGCAAGTTCAATCAGGTGAACATGAACAGGGTCACGGCCATTGAGTTTGCCGTTGCCCATGATGACGGGCTGAATCCACAGGATCTGGGGAAGGCGGAAATTGTGCTGGTAGGTCTTTCCCGTTCCGGCAAAACGCCTTTGAGCATGTACCTTTCCGTCCATGGCTGGAAGGTGGCCAATATACCCATTGTGATAGGCATCCCTCTGCCTTCCGAGCTGATGGCCATCAACCGCAAACGCATTGTGGCCCTTTATATTGACCCGGAACAGTTGGCCGCCCACAGGCAGATTCGCAGAAAGCGGCTGGGGCTCACCGATGACATGGCTTACTCCGGGGTGAAGGAGGTGTACCGGGAAGTGGATGCCGTACGGGAGCTTTATCGTCGCCATGGTTTTTCCACCATCAATGTGAGCAACAAGCCCATTGAATCCAGTGCCGAAGAGGTGATAGCCATCATAGAAAAACGTTTCCCCGAAGGTGCCCACAAGCAGGGAAAACGTAAGGTGGAGCCTTAGGCTATTTTCCCGGCCCCTTTCTTACCCATAAGTATAGTTGAAAGTGGATAGGGTTTTGTAGGGGCAGGCCCCTGTGCCTGCCCAGTTTTGGGCATAGGGAGTCAGTCTCTGGCACTGGTAATTGCGGAATGGATCTCAGCAAAGCGCCGCCAGTGCCATATGTATGGAGGGTTTGGTATAATCCATGCGGGTGACGGCATTGCCGGTAAGAATACCGATCAGCCCTTCGCTGTAACCGATGCGGGGGTTTTTGCTGAAGCCTGCTGCCTGCACCGCCGCATCCAGTTCCATTCCTTCTTCGGTGACAAGGCGGCTGATTTTGGTGGGCAGTTCAAAGGCTGGACCAAGGCCCGTGAAATACTCCCGGCCATTGTAGAATACGCAGGCCGTAAGGTTCATGAAGCCCGTGCGGGTCAGGGGAACGGGCACAATGCCCGATTCAATGCCCACACCCATAAAAATGCCTTCATGCCATACGGCCTTTGCCCGGTTTCTGGCACCTGTGAGGGTGCTTTCAAAGCCCTTTGGCTGATCCGGTACACCGGAGGGAGCATTTTCACAGCTCACATGGACGGAGGAAAAGCGGCCTGATTCTTTCAGGGCCTGAATCAGGGCTTCTTTTTTCACGGGGTTGAGGGAGCCTAAACAAAAATGCATGTTTTTTCCTTGAAAAATTGTGTGTTAATTTTAAAGCCTTGGTTTTAGTAAAAGACAATCGGGCTGTTTGTGAGTGGCATTGCAATGGTTTAGGATTGCGTCACGGGTAAATGGCTGGGTGCCTGTACACCTGACTGACAGCTGTAGCCGCTGCCAAACGAAAATGGTACTGAAGATTAGAGGTTGTTTTTAAGAAGCACACGGGATTTTTGTGCCTCCGTGACGGACTGCCAGCATCGGGCTTAGATGCCCTGAAAGGATACCATGAGTACAGTAGAAAATGCAGCACCTTCCCACTTTATCCGCAATATCATCAAGGCAGACCTTGAAGCAGATACCCATAAGGGCCGGGTGCATACCCGTTTTCCTCCGGAGCCTAACGGATACCTGCACATGGGCCATGCGAAATCCATCTGTCTGAATTTTGGTATGGCGGGAGAATTTTCAGGGAAATGCAATCTGCGCTTTGATGATACCAACCCTGAAAAGGAATCACTGGAATATGTCAACGCCATCAAAGAAGATGTGCGCTGGCTGGGTTTTGACTGGGAGGACCGGGAGTTTTATGCTTCCGATTATTTTGAAAAACTTTATAGTTTTGCAGTGGAACTCATCCGTGGTGGCAAGGCTTATGTCTGCTCCCTTTCCGCAGAAGAAACCCGAAGCTACAGGGGGACACTTACGGAAGCGGGGAAAAACAGCCCCTACCGGGACAGAAGTGTGGAAGAAAACCTCGATCTTTTTGCCCGTATGCGGGCCGGTGAATTTGATGAGGGCAGCCATGTACTCAGGCTTAAAATAGATATGGCATCCCCCAATTTTCTCATGCGGGACCCAACCATTTACCGTATCCGGAAAGTGCATCACCACCGTACAGGGGACGCATGGTGCATCTATCCCATGTATGATTTCACCCACTGCATTTCCGATGCTCTGGAAGGCATCACCCATTCCATCTGCACTTTAGAGTTTGAGAATAACCGGGAAATCTATGACTGGGTGCTGGACAACATTGATGCCCCGGCAAGGCCTAAGCAGTATGAGTTTGCAAGGCTGAATCTTTCCTATACGGTTTTAAGCAAGCGAAAGCTGATTCAGCTGGTGAAAGAGGGGCATGTGCATGGCTGGGATGATCCCCGTATGCCCACCCTGTCAGGCCTTCGGAGAAGGGGCGTGCCTGCTGCGGCCCTGCGGGATTTCTGTGAGCGCATCGGTGTGGCAAAAAAGGACAGCACCGTGGATCTGGCCCTTTTTGAATACTGTGTCCGGGATCATCTCAATGCTTCGGCCCCCCGGCGCATGGGGGTTCTGGACCCGGTGAAGCTTGTTATCACCAATTATCCGGAAGGGCAGGTGGAGTTGCTGGATGCGGTTAATCATCCGGGAGATCCGGCCTTTGGCAGCAGGAAGGTTCCCTTTTCCCGTGAGCTCTGGATAGAGCGGGAGGATTTCATGGAAGATCCCCCCAAAAAATTCTTCCGCCTTTCTCCGGGCAGGGAAGTCCGGCTGCGTTTTGCCTATTTTGTGACCTGTGAGGATATTGTTAAAGATCCTGAGACAGGTGAGGTGCTGGAAATCCGGGCGGTTTACGATCCGGAAACCCTTGGGGGTAATGCTCCGGATGGCCGGAAGGTGAAGGCCACCATCCACTGGGTATCCAAAAATCATGCTATGGAAGCCGAAGCAAGGCTCTATGACCGGCTTTTCACTAAGGAAGATCCCGATGACATGCCCGAAGGAAAAAGCTTTCTCGATGCCCTGAACCCGGATTCCTTTGTGCAGAAAAAAGCCTTTCTGGAACCAGCCATGGCCGAGTCCCTTCCGGGTGAGGTCTTTCAGTTGGAGAGGGTGGGATATTTTGCCGTGGATCCGGAGAGCCAAAGGGAGCGTCCGGTTCTCAATCGTACCGTTACCCTCAGGGATTCCTGGGCAAAGGCAGCCGGTAAATCCTGATGAAAGAGTCTCCCCATATTCTTTTCTGGCAGAAGGGGATGCAAGGCCTTGCTGGCCCTTTGGGCCGGAGTTTTTATGAAAGCTCAGGGTTTTCTCCCTCCGGCTCCGAAGATGCCGGAGGATGGGTTCGGGCAGGTAAATCCGGTACGGATGAAACCCTTATAAGGGTATGCGGAGATTGCTCCACAGCCTTTGATGTGGCCTTCTGGCTGGAGGAAAGGGGCCTTTTTTCGGACTGGGATTCGGTGCTGGCGGAGAGCCAGAGTGCCGGTGTGGGTCAATATGGAAGGCACTGGATTTCACCGGTTGGCAATCTTCACCTTGTCTGGAAACTGCCCGGTTTTTTTTCCGCAGTGGAAGGCCTGCCGCTGATGCTGGGGGCAGCTCTCACTGAAGTTTTTAGGCAGAAGGGGGTGCCCCTTCTGCTCAAATGGCCCAATGATCTGATCCTTGAAGAGCGCAAGGTGGGGGGGATGCTGATACGTTCCCGGCCGGACTGTGTACTTGCGGGTATGGGCATAAACCTTGTTTCGGCTCCATCGGACCGGGAAATAAGGAAAAACAGCACCATGGCCGCAACCTCTCTGAACGAAAAAGGATTTTTTTTCCATCCCCTGGACTTATGGGTGGATATCATGGGGGCTGTCAGGGAAATTTTATCAAAAAGCATTGAAAAAATATCGGATTATGGTTTAATGACTGGTTCGACTCATTGGTTGTGGCGGAAAGGACAGACGGTGATGGTTTATCCGTCGGAAGGTCTGGCAGAAGGCCTGAGCTTTCCTGCTGTTCTGATCGGTCCTGCTGGAGACGGCGGTTTACGCCTGTTATCTGAAAAAGGGGAAATCATTTTTTACTCAGGCAGCATCGGTCCCGCATAGTTTATGTCGGATTTAAAAAACCTGAAGGATTTTTTTAGCTTTGGCAGGTTCTTGGGAACCGGTTCAGGGGCGTTTTAAATCTGACCATTATCCATAAATTTAAAATAAGGCCAGAAAAGGAAACAGACATGGGTGCACAAACCTTTGAAGAGTTCCGTTCAGAAATCCGGCGAAGGCGGGAATCGGGCAATGATGTCCGCATTCTCATTGCCAACCGGGGTATTCCTGCCCGCAGAATTGCCAGGGCTGTCACAGAGCTGGGGGCAACGGCCTGCATAACGGCAACGGACATTGATAAAACCTCTCCCGCAGCCATCGGTGCAAGAAAACTGATGCTTCTGGGGGAAAATCCCACAGCCTATCTGGATCTGGACCGTATTGTAAAAAAAGCCAAAGAAGAAGGCATTGAAGCCATCCATCCGGGATGGGGCTTTGGTGCTGAAGATGATTCCTTTCCTGCCAAATGTGAGGAGGCGGGTCTCATTTTCATCGGACCTCCCCATAAGGCCATGTTTGATCTGGGTAACAAGGTGGCTGTCCGGGCGCTGGCCCAGAAGGTGGGGGTTCCTGTGGTGCCCGGTTCCGAGGGAGCAGTAAGCATTCCTCAGGCAAGGGAAATTGCCGTTAAGCTGGGTTTCCCCATTATGCTCAAGGCCGAAGGTGGTGGCGGTGGCAGAGGTATTTATGAAGTCTATTCCGAAGCGGATCTTGAGTCCAGTTTTGTGAAGGCTTCAGCCCTGGCCGAAGCCAGTTTTGGTAACCCAAGGCTTTTTGTGGAAAGACTGCTTTCTGAAGTCCGTCACATAGAAATTCAGGTCATTGCCGATAAATACGGCAATGTCTTTGCCTTTGATGAGCGGGACTGCACGGTGCAGCGTAACCACCAGAAGCTCATTGAAATCACGCCGTCTCCCTGGCCCAAAATGACAGAAGAGTTGAGGGCACGCCTTAAGGAGTATGCCATCAAACTGGTGAAGGCAGTGGATTATTATTCTCTGGCCACGGTGGAATTTCTTGTGGACATGGAGGGTAACCCCTACCTGATTGAAGCCAACACCCGTCTTCAGGTGGAGCATGGAATCACCGAATGCCGCTATGGGGTGGATCTGGTGGAAGAACAGATTGCCATTGCCTATGGCTGTGCTTTGCGTTTCAATGAAGAGAACACAAAGCCTCACCAGTATGCCATGCAGGTGCGCATTAACTGCGAAGATCCCAAAAAGGGCTTTTCTCCCAATGCGGGCCGTATTACCCGTTACACCTCTCCGGGTGGTCAGGGTATACGTATAGATTCCTGTATTACAGCGGGCTATGAATTTCCTTCCCAGTATGATTCCGCAGCCTCTCTGCTCATTGCCTATGCATCTTCCTGGTCCAAGAATGTGGAACAGATGCGCAGGGCCTTGAAAGAATGCATGATTTCCGGTGTTAAAACCACCATTCCCTTTTATAAGGTTGTGCTGGAGCGTGAAGAATTCATTTCCGGCAACTATGACACCAAGTTTGTGCAGAAAAATCCCGATCTCTTTGATTATGTGGATCAGCAGCCTGAATCCCTCAGGCTTTCCCGACTCATTGCAGAGATTTCCGCCAAGGGTTACAATGAGTACCTTTCCCTTGATAAATACCGGGGGCTTCATGATAAGCGCCTTGGTCCCTGCACACCGGTTATTCCCTTTACACCGGAAAGGGATGCTGTTGCCCATGTTCCCCTGAGAAGGGGGCAGAGCAGGGAGAGTATACTTGATTATGTGAGAACTGCCGGGAAAGTGTTTTTTTCTGATACCACATGCAGGGATCAGACCCAGTCCAACTCCGGCAACCGTTTCCGTCTGGCAGAAGACCGCCTCATCGGACCCATTCTGGATAAATGTGGTTTCTTTTCCCTTGAAAACGGCGGTGGTGCCCATTTCCATGTGGCCATGCTGGGGAACATGACCTATCCCTTTAAGGAAGCCGATGAGTGGAATGATTTTGCGCCGGATACCTTAAAGCAGATCCTGATCCGTTCCACCAATGTGCTGGGCTACAAGCCCCAGCCCAAAAATCTCATGCACACCACAGGCGAGATGATCTGTGAAAATTATGATGTCATCCGCTGCTTTGACTTTCTGAACCACATAGAAAACATGCGGCCCTTTGCGGAAGTGGTTCTGCCCAAAAAATACAAGATTTTCCAGCCCGCCATTTCCATGAGCTATGCCAAGGGTTTTGATGCGGACCACTACCTTGGCGTTACGGAAGAAATTCTTGTCATGGTGGCCGATGTTGCCGGTGTTTCCCTTGAAGAGGCCAGCCGTATCATCATTCTTGGCCTAAAGGATATGGCAGGGGTCTGCCCCCCATCCATGATCCGGGATCTGGTAAAAAGGCTCAGGGTAAAATATCCGGATCTGGTGCTGCATTATCACCGCCACTGTACGGACGGACTTTTCTCTCCCGCCCTTTCTGCGGCAGCAGAAGCCGGGTGTCACATTCTCGATGTGGCCATCGGAGCATCCGTTCGCTGGTATGGTCAGGGTGATGCCCTTGCAACGGCTGCCCTCATTGAAGAGGAACACGGCCTTGATATCTGTCTGGACAAGGAAAGGGTGAGGGATGCTGGCTTTGTTTTAAAGCAGATCATGCCCTATTATGACCGTTATACAGCCCCCTATTTCCAGGGTGTGGATTATGAGGTTGTGCAGCACGGTATGCCCGGAGGGGCCACCAGTTCTTCCCAGGAAGGGGCCATGAAGCAGGGCTACATCCATCTGCTGCCTTATATGCTTAAATATCTGGCGGGTATCCGTCAGATTGTCCGTTACCACGACGTTACGCCCGGCTCCCAGATTACCTGGAACACGGCTTTTCTTTCAGTTACCGGTGCTTATAAGCGGGGCGGGGAAAAGAATGTGCGTAAGCTTCTCGATGTGCTGGAAGCCGTTGTGAATACACCGGAAGAAGCCCTGTCCGATGAAATGAAAAAGGCAAGACTTGAGATTTATCAGGAGGCCAATGACGCTTTCCGGGATTTGATTCTGGGTAAATTCGGCAAGCTTCCCTTGGGTTTCCCTGCAGAATGGGTATATGAGTCCGCCTTTGGTCCGGATTATAAAAAGTCCATGGAAAAGCGCACGGAAGATTCTCCCTTGCAGCATCTGGAACCCATGGATATTGATCTGGAAAAAGAGGCTTTGACAAAGGCTTTGAACCGTGAACCCACGAAGGAAGAGCTGGTCCTTTACCTGAACCACCCCGGAGATGCCCTGAAGACCATCCGTTTCCAGGAGAAATACGGAGATCCCAACAATCTGCCTTTGGATGTCTGGTTTGAAGGTATTGAAAAGGGCAGCTCATGCTCCTTTAAAGACGGTCGGGGCATGCCCCATGAAATGACCATTCTGGATCTTTCCCTGCCCGATGAAGATGGCAATGTTGTGGTCCGTTATCACCTTGATTCGGAAATAATGACCCATGTGGTCAAGGTGGCAGAACCCCTGAGGGGTGGCACCGCTGGCATGGAAATGGCTGATTCCGATAATCCCTATCATATTTCTTCGCCTTCCAACGGAGATCTCTGGGTGACCCATGTGAATGTGGGGGATATGGTGAAGGCGGGTGAGGAAATATTCAATATTTCCATCATGAAGCAGGAGAAAGCCGTGCTTTCCACCGTAGATGGCCGGGTGAAGCGTGTGCTTAAATCTGCCCGTTATCAGGTGGACAGGAAAATGGTCCCCGTTAAAGACGGCGAGCTTCTGGTGGAGCTGGAACCGGTTTCCGCTAACCGTTGTAAAGACTGCGGTGCGCCCGTTCAGGAAGATTTTGTTTTCTGTCCGTCCTGCGGTAAAAAACAGGGTTAGATCTTGACATCTATCCCACGTATGCCATGAAAAGGGGCGGTCTTATGGGCCGTCCCTTTTTAATTGGAACATAATTATTCAGCACAATTTTCATTTGGTAAATCGAATGCCTGTAATCAGGTGCATAGACAACCGGACCATTTGTTCGTGACGCAATCTTATTCGGGATCTTCTAGCCCTGTGCGGAAGCGGCAAAAACTCCCCGCCACAGGCAGGATAAGCTTTTTGATTACTATGACAGGCTTAAGCACGCTGCCTTTGTGGCGGCTCAGACAGTTTGCCGCTTCTTTCGCACAGGCCTGCGAAGCTCTGATCCGAAACGATTGCAATGTCACTCACAAACAGCCCGATTGCCTTTTGTTGAAACCAATACTTTCAAATTAATACAGAATCTTGCATGAAAAAATGTGCTGAAGTTACATTGGAACAAGGTCAGGGTCAGGAGTCCCATGGTGCTTCCAAAGAAAAATAAAGAGGTGTCACGGGAGGATCTCACCGGATTTGCCAGGGAGCTTGCCAGAGAATCCCAGGTCATGACCCTTGCGACTTCAGGCCCCGAAGGCCCGTGGGCAGCGCCTGTTTATTATGTTTTTTACAGGGGAGCCTTTTGGTTTTTTTCATCGCCCGCATCCCGGCATATCCTTGATGGGAGACGGGCCTCGGCAAGTGTATATTATGATGGCGGTCACTGGAAAAAAATCAGGGGCTTGCAGATGACAGGGAGTATCCGTCCCGGTGGCAGCGGATCGGCAACGGCCTTTGCCAGATATTTAAGAAAATTTTCCTTCATACGGGAAATGGCCGGTGCGGGTATGTATGATCCTGTGCAGTTCGGTGAACGCTTCGGCAACCGCTTTTTTTGTTTCATGCCGGAGTACGTCCTCTATGGAGACAATCGGCTGGGCTTTGGTTTCAGGGAGAGGGTTGAAATGAAAGAAGGAAAAAACCCATGAGATATGCAAGCCTTGAAGAGGCTGTGAGGGATCTGGAAAAACAAAAGGATCTGGTTCGTATTCGTGAAGAGGTGGACCCTGATCTTGAAATGGCGGCCATCCACCGCAGGGTACAGGAAGCCGGAGGACCAGCCATTTTTTATGAAAGGGTGAAGGGCTCGCCTTTTCCTGCGGTTTCCAACCTTTTCGGCACCCTTGAAAGGGCCCGCTTTCTTTTCAGGGATACCCTTGCTGCGGTACGTACGCTGGTGGAAGCCAAGGCAGATCCTGCCATTTTTCTGAAACGGCCATCCCGTCTCCTTTCCCTGCCGGGAAGCCTTGGGGCATCCCTTCCCATACGGAAAAAAACAGGGCCTGTTTTAGCCTGTCAAACACGTATATCAAGCCTTCCCGCAGTGCGATGCTGGCCCAAAGATGGTGGTCCCTTTGTGCTTTTACCCCAGGTTTTGAGTGAAGATCCTGAAAAGCCGGGTATTTTTTCCACCAACCTTGGCATGTACAGGGTGCAGCTTTCCGGAAATGACTATATTCAGGATGAGGAGGTGGGGCTGCATTATCAGATCCGCCGGGACATAGGCATCCACCATACCAAGGCTGCTGCCATGGGTAAAAGGCTTCCCGTAAGCGTTTTTGCAGGTGGTCCTCCGGCCCATACTCTGGCTGCGGTCATGCCCCTTCCCGAAGGCCTTTCGGAGCTGGTTTTTGCCGGTGCCCTTGGAGGACGCAACTTCCGCTACGCCCGCAGGGGCGATCATATTATCAGTCTGGATGCTGATTTCTGTATCACAGGCTATGTGGCCGAAGGAAAAAAGCCCGAAGGCCCCTTTGGGGACCATCTGGGCTATTACAGTCTTGTCCATGATTTCCCCTATCTGGAGAATGTGCGGGTTTTTCACCGGAAAAATGCCATCTGGCCCTTTACGGTGGTCAGCAGGCCCCCTGCGGAAGATACGGTTTTCGGTCAGCTTATCCATGAGATAACAGCTCCCATGGTGCCTGTTTCTCTGCCCGGTGTAGCAGCTGTCCATGCCGTTGATGCGGCAGGTGTTCATCCTCTGTTGCTGGCCATAGGCCATGAGCGTTTTGAGCCTGATACATCAAGGCCCATGGAGCTGCTCACCCAGGCTTCGGCTATTCTCGGTTTCGGCCACTGCTCCCTTGCCAAGTATCTCTTCATTGTGGCAAAGGAAGATGCGCCCAAACTGGATGTCCATGATATTCCATCTTTTTTTACCCATGTTCTGGAAAGGGTGGACTGGTCAAGGGATCTGCATTTTCATACCCGGACCACCATGGATACCCTTGATTATTCCGGAGACGGGGTCAATCAGGGTTCCAAGCTGGTGGTGGCGGCCTGTGGTCCTGTCCGTCGGCGGCTGGGAACAAGGCTGCCCGATGGTCTGTCTCTGCCCTTGGGCCTTGACCGGGCGGCCCTTGTCATGCCGGGCATTTTGGCCGTGTCCGGTGGGGCTTCCGGCGGTTCTTTACCATGGGATGCTGAGGAACTGGCGGCTCTTTTGGGTAATGATACTGAATTCAAGGAAGCCTTTCCCCTGATCCTTCTGGTGGATGATGCGGATTTTGTGGCGAAACGGGAGGCAAACTGGCTGTGGGTCACCTTCACCCGGAGTGATCCGGCAAAGGATGTGCATGGCGGAGGCAGCTTTATCCATAACAAGCACTGGGGCTGCACCGGTTCCCTTCTCATTGATGCCCGCATCAAGGGGCACCACGCACCGGGCCTGGAGACGGAGCCTGCCATTGAAAAAAGGGTGGATGCGCTGGCCGCAAAGGGTGGGCCTCTGTATGGATTGATTTGAATGGTGTGGTTTATTTGTTTTAATTCTGTTGCTTAGTGGGTGGGTGGTGATCCATCACTGATCGAAATGAGTTTGAATCCGGCACAAGTTACTCTACGATAAGACACCCTAACAGGGCATGGGTTGCTGTTCAGCACAGTTTATTTTGTAACTCCAATGCTGTATTTGCAGCAGCTTCGCTGTTATTGCAAGGCACCTTGGCTGTTTGCAAGTGACTTTGCAATCGTTTCGGATCAGAGCTTCCGCACAGGACAAGAAGTTCCCGAATAAGATTGCGTCACGGGCAAATAGCCTTGGTGCCTGTGCTCATGGAAAATTGTACTGAACAATTACATAGAATATTGTGATATTGAGATCTGTATCAGGCCCTGCTACCCTGAATACTCAGAAAAAAATGGAGAATTGTCACCTATGGAAGTAACCCTGAATCTGAATGAAGATCTTGTGAAGTGGTATCAGAAGCGTTCGGCCAATTTCGGGCTGGACCTTGATGATATGGTGGATTTTGTGCTCAATGCCTATGCAAAAAAAACCGATCCCAAAAAAACCGCAGCCATCCCCTCCAGGGCCAGGGCTGCCGCAGGTATGAGCGAGGAAGAAGCACTCCGTTATGTGCATTTTCCCCTTGAAAAGCGTCTCTGGCACGGGGCAAGGGAACTGGCGGAGAAAACGGAGATGGATGCCACCGAGTTTCTGACCCGTGTGATCGTGGATTTTCTTGAAGGTCAGAAAGCCTGACAGCCCATGCATAATCTTTTTTCCATGACCTGCGCCGATCTGGAAAACTGGCTGCGCCTCAGCCATGGTAAAGGTGCCTTCCATGCAAAGGCTCTCTACCATGAGGTGATGGGAAGGGGAAACCGTGATTTCGCCCTGCATCCGGCCTTTGAAAAATCTCAAAAACTGGCGCTGGCGGTAGAGGGGTCCCTTGATGTTCCCGAGGCCCGTATTGTGGAGACGGCAGGAACGGATGATTCCTTCAAGTTTGTCACAGCTCTGGATGACGGATTGCGCATTGAGTCCGTGATTCTTACCATGGAAAGCCATGAGACCCTCTGCCTTTCCACCCAGGTGGGCTGCCGCATGGGCTGTGCTTTCTGCGAAACGGGAACCATGGGGCTTATCCGCAACTTACAGCCCGAAGAGATGGTTTTGCAGGTTATGGCTGCCCGATACCAGTTGCAAAGACCCGTCCGCAATGTGGTATACATGGGAATGGGAGAGCCCATGGATAATCTGGATGCGGTACTCAAAGCAGTGGAGATTCTCTCGGATCAGCGTGGGCTTAACATTCCTTTGCGGCGGCAGACCCTTTCCACAGTGGGCCTTGTGCCGGGTTTCAAAAGGCTGGCTTCCATGGAATCCATGAGACCCTTGCACCTTTCCCTGAGCCTTAATGCAGCCAGCGATGATCTGCGCAGCGAGCTGATGCCCGTGAACCGGGCCTTTCCTCTGGCTCTGCTTAAAAAAACGCTGGCTGAATATCCCCTGCCATCGGGTGGGGCCATTCTCCTTGCCTATGTGCTGATTCCCGGTGTGAATGACAGCAGAGAAGATGCCATGGCGCTGGCGGATTTTGCAGAAGGCCTGCCGGTGCGCATCAATCTCATTCCTTATAATCCCGGAACCTGCGGCAGGTGGCCCGCTACAGAGGATAAAGACATTCATCGCTTTGGTGCCCTTCTTTATGAAAAGGGGCTTTTTGTGAGAAAGCGCTGGAGCCGGGGCAGGGAAGTGATGGCCGGATGCGGGCAGCTGGGGGGCAGGCCGGAAAAAGACAGCAAAGAAAAACAGGAGGCCACATGAAAAGAATGGAAAAGGATTATATTCTTGCACTTCTTGTCCGTAGCAAGCCCGTCCTTGAAAAGCGTTTTGGAGTGACCCGGCTGGCATTGTTTGGTTCTGTGGCAAGGAACGAATCATCCGCAACAAGCGATGTGGATGTGATGGTGTCCTTTGACGGCCCTGCAACTTCGGAGCGTTATTTCGGGGTTCAGTTTTTTCTTGAGGATTTACTGGGGGTCTCCGTTGATCTTGTCACCGAAAAAGCCCTGCGCCCTGAACTTCGTCCATTCATTGAACGGGAGCGTGTTAATGTCTGATTCTGTCCGTAGGGAATGGAAATTTTACATCGATGATATGATAGAGTTTGCAGAGAAAGTGCTGCTTTATACAGAAAATATGGGGCAGTCAGATTTTATAGCAAGCGGCTTAAATTATGATGCCACAGTACGAAACCTTGAGTTGATAGGTGAAGCGGCCAAACATATTCCTGCGGAAGTCAGAGAAGCAAACCAGCAGATCCCATGGCGTCTTGTTATTGCACTGCGCAACAGGCTGATCCATGCCTATCTCGGCATAGATAACGATACCCTGTGGAGTGTGATCCGTGATGATGTCCCGGTTCTTCTGGCTGATCTGCAGAAGCTGCGGCATATAAATTCAGATTAAAGCCCGGAATATTATATTCAGGAGGCTCCATGAAAAATACAAAGGCCCGGATGTGTCCGAAGTGCGGTAAAATGGTGAGCCATGATCAGGATCAGTGTCCCTGGTGTGGTCAGAAGCGTCCCGGTAATCCGCTGCTTCCTGCCAATCTTGTTGCACGCATGGGAAGGCCGGGGGAGATCATCCGCATACTGATCTGGGTGAATGCCATTTTATACCTTGCATCTTTGCTCATTAACCCTGCGGAAACCAAGTGGACCATGAATCCCTTTGCCGCCCTTTCTCCGGATACCCGAAGCCTTCTCATGCTGGGAGCTACGGGAACCTTTCCCGTTTATCAGATGGGGAACTGGTGGACCCTGATCACGGCTGGCTTTCTCCATGGCAGCCTGCTCCACATCCTTTTTAACATGGCGGCCCTTTATCATGTGGGACAGCTTGCTGAAAGGGCTTTTGGTCCTTTCAGGATGCTTCTCATTTATCTTCTTACCAGTGTTGCTGGTTTTGCCCTTTCCCTTGTGGGTGGCGTGCGCCTGACCATAGGGGCTTCGGCTGCGGTATGCGGTCTCATCGGAGCGCTTCTCTACTATGGAAAACGCAGGGGAGGCTTCCATGGAAAGGCGGTGTATCAGCATACTCAAGGCTGGATTATCGGTCTTCTGATCATCGGCTTTCTGATGCCAGGCATCAATAACTGGGGTCATGGCGGCGGTCTTGTGGCTGGGATTCTTGCGGCTTTTGCTTTGGGATATTCTGAAAAAAGGCCGGAAACCCAGAATCTCCGTATGATAGTTTTTGTCATTGCCATGCTTGTACTGGCCCTTTTGGCATGGGTGGCCTTTACGGCTCTGGTTTACAGGGGCAGCCTCGGTCGTCTGATCTGAGTGAAAGGGGGCTGGTGCCTCAGACGGAGATTCCGAACCCGAAAACCTCTGCCAGCATTTTTAAGGTATCCGGTGATACGCAGAGGTTTTCAAGTTCTTCTTCGGAAATCCATGCGGCCTCCCTTGCGTCGTCACCGGCCCTGGGTTCGCCTTCAAGGTAGTGACCCAGTACATCCACAATGAGATAGTGCCAGATAATCCGGCCCTGATCGTCCTTTTCCACAAGATCCATAACCCAGACCACCTCTCCCGCCCGGATTCGGATACCCGTTTCCTCAAAAATTTCCCTTTCCGCAGCCTCGCCATAGCCTTCTCCAAGGCGCATTTTCCCACCGGGGATGGCCCAGTATCCCGCAGCCGGAGCCTTGCCCCGTTTGACCAGAAGCACTTTGTTTTCATGGAAGACCACAGCTCCCACGGCAGGGATCGGGTAAGCGGTTTTTTCTGTCATCGGACACCTTTTTTGCTGAATTGCTGTTGTTTCTCTTTGAAAATGTGCATACTTTTCCATGAACTGTCCTTGCTCTGCAAGGATTTACTTTTTTTTAAAATACCATGGAGGCTGTATGATCCGGGCCCAAGCCCTTGAAAAATCCTATCAGGTGAACGGACGTACCCTTGCTGTGATCCATCCCATGGATCTTCATATTAAAGCGGCTTCTTTTTCGGCCATTCAGGGGCGCAGCGGTTCCGGCAAAACTACCCTTCTGACCCTGCTTTCCGGTCTGGACAGGCCAACGGGGGGGCGTCTTATTCTGGATGAAGACGATATCACGGACTGGCCTGAATCCCGCATGGCCGCCTTCAGAAATAGCAAAATCGGTTTTGTGTTTCAGGATTTCCACCTGATTCCCGGCATGACGGCTTTGGAAAATGTTCTCTTTCCCGCAGAGCTGTCCGGAAGCTCCCATGCCCGTGAACGGGCAGAAAGTCTTCTGCGGCAGGTGGGACTCTGGGAAAGGAGGAAACACCTGCCCCGTCAGCTTTCCGGTGGAGAGCAGCAGCGGGTTGCCATCTGCCGTGCCGTGGTGAACCGGCCGAAAATCATCTTTGCCGATGAGCCCACTGGGAACCTGGATTCGGCGGCGGCGGATGGGGTAATGCAGCTTCTGGTGGACCTGAAGGAGCAGGAAGGGGCCACCCTTGTGGTGGTTACCCACAGCGCCGAGGTGGCGGAGCAGGCCGATCGTGTGATCACCCTGGCCGACGGGGAGGTTGCCCATGACAGCGGCGCTTAGGATGCTGGGCCGTATTCCTTCGGAGTGGCGTCATGCTCCGGGAACGGCTCTTTTGTTTTTTGCCTGTGTTTTTCTTTCCGTTGCCGCTTTTTCCGGTGTGGAGAATCTGCGCATGGCCGCAGACCGTATGCTGAAACAGGAGGCCAGAAGCTTTATCGCATCGGATATGGAGATTCGCTCTGCCTTTTCCTTTTCCCATGGTGCCATGGCTGCGGTGAAGGAGCTGGAGGAAAGCGGGCGGATACGCACTGCCTTTGTGACTGAATTTCTTGCCATGGCCCTGCCCGATAAAGGCCGTACCGGTCTTGTTTCCGTCAAGGCCGTTTCAGAGGGTTACCCTTTTTATGGCAGGGTGTCGCTGGCATCGGAACAAAGCCTCGGGGAGGTACTGCAACCGGGAATTCTCATTGCAGAGGCCACGGGACTGCGCCGTCTCGGGGTTGAGGAAGGGGACAGCCTGCAGTTGGGAGATGCCTTTTTCACCGTAAAGGATATTGTTTTGTCGGAGCCGGATCGTCCCATTGATGCGGCAGGGCTGGCACCCCGGGTTTTCATCCATCATAAAGATCTTGATGCTACGGGCCTTGCCGTTACAGGGAGCCGTGTCCGGTATCGTCTTCTGGTGGCTTTAGGAGAAGAGGGTGACAGAGGGGCTGTGAAAGCCCGGCTGTCTGCAGCTCTTCTTGACGGAACAGAGGAACTGCGTACCTATGAGGACACGGGGAACCGGGCTTTACGCTGGATGGACTCCCTGTTTTATTATCTGCGCTTCTGCGGTATTGGCATTCTTGTTTTGTCCGGCTTTGGCATACGGGGCAGCCTTGTGGCTTTGTGGATGCAGAGGGAAAAGGGTGTGGCCCTGATGAAAACCTTAGGGGCAACGCCCTTTCAGGTGGGCTGCCACATGGCCCTTTTTCTTGCATCCATAGTGATTCCTGCCCTTCTTGCGGGCTGGCTGGCAGGCTGGGCACTGGCCCTTGCCATGGGTTCTTTTATGGCGGAGATGCTGCCGAGGGGTCTTGTTTTCGGCTTTTCCTTTGAAACCCTGCTGCTGACCCTTCTGGTGGGCGGTGGATTCACCCTTTTGTTTTCCATTCTTCCCTTCAGCCGTATGGTGGCAACACCTCCCGTGAGAATTCTGCAGCGGGGAGAAAACAGCGGCAGAGCTGGAAGGCTTGCCCGTATTCTTTTCTGGGCAGGTGTGGCAGGGCTTCTTGTTCTGGCAGCCCGTATGTTACAGGAGGCGGGGGGGAGCCGTGTACCCGTACTGATTTTTATGGGTTCCATGGGAGCCACCGCCGCCGCAGCCTGGTTTCTGGTGCAGCTGGCCACCCGGTTTCCCGCCAGAGGCGCAAGGCACAGGGTGGTTATGCAGGCGTTGAAACGGCCGGGGGCCACGCCAGTTGCCACCGTTGTTTCCATGGCCATTGCCACAGGACTTGTTCTGGCTCTGGTGCTGATGGAGCGGAATCTCTCAAGGTTGTTTATCGATGCCTTTCCTGAAAATACTCCCAATCTTTATGTGATAGACATTCAGCCATCCCAGAGGGAGGCTGTGGAGGAAATTCTGGGGCCAAAAGCTCTGTTCTTTCCCATGGTGCGGGCGAGGGTGATGGCTGTGAATGACAGGCCCATTGATGCTGCTGCGGAAAGAAAGAAACGGGGAGATAACCTTGGCAGGGAGTTCAGCCTTACCTGGCACGGTGCCATGGAGGATGAAGACCTTCTGGAAGGAGACACCCTGTTTCAAGATGATCTGGATGAAGCTCAGGTTTCCATTCTGGATTATATACGGGAGACTTATCCCCTACGTGTGGGAGACCGTATCACTTTCCGCATACAGGGGGTCTCCATGACAGCTGTGATCACCAGTGTGCGGAAAAGGCAGGATGGAAGTCTGCGGCCCTTTTTTGTTTTTAACCTCAGGGAAAAGGATCTTGGGGATGCGCCCCATACCCTTTTTGCGGCCCTGTCTGCGGACGGGAAAAATCAGGAAATACTGGAGCGGAACCTTGCGGAACAGTTCAGTAATATCCGTATTATTGATGTTCGGGAGATGATAGACCGACATGCTGATCTTGCACGGCAGATGGCAGGGCTTTTGCGGGCCTTTTCCATGGTAGCCTTTGGTGCGGGAATTCTTGTGTGGCTGGGTGGCCTTGCGGCAACGGCTGCGGATCGCGCAAGGGATGCTGTCCTGCTTCGGGTGGTGGGAGCGGACCACCGCTTTCTTCTGGAGACCGGGGTGCTGGAAACGGGTATTCAGGGGCTTTTTGCCGTGGGTCTGGGTTTTCTCATTGCAGAAGGCCTTGCGGGCTTTGTGGTGGTGAAGGGCTTTGGTCTGGATTTCAACCCGGAGTTTCTTCTTCTTTCCGGATGTTCCGTGCTGGCCCTGCTGGTGATTGTTCTTCTCGGGACAGGGGCTGCATGGCCCTCAATGGGAACACGGCCTGCGGATGCCGTACGGGGTCGGAGCAGGTAGAAAATTATTGGATGAAAGGCGGAGAGAATTGATGAAAAAAGTATTTTTCTGTCTGGTCTGCAGTGTGCTCCTGCTCAATCTGGGCTGTGACCGTAAACCAGAGGCGGAAGTTGCTGGAAAAGTGGCCATGAAAACGGAGTATACCATCGTTGCCATGGGAGACAGTCTGACGGAAGGCCTTGGCGTGCTGCCGAATGAGGCTTATCCTGCCCGTCTGGAGCAGATTCTGCAGGAGAGGGGATGGCCCGTTGAAGTTATCAATGCAGGGGTCAGCGGTGAGACCTCTGCGGGTGCCCTTTCACGGGTGGACTGGATTATCAGCCGTCTGAGGCCGGATCTGGTCATCCTTGTCAGCGGTGCCAATGACGGTCTGCGTCGTATTGCTGTGGATGACATGGAGAAAAACCTGGATGAAGTGCTGCGCCGTATGGATGCTGCGGGTATTCCAGTTATTTTGGGGGGGATGCAGATGTTTTTCAATCTGGGTCCGGCCTATGTGAAGGAGTTTGAGGCGGTGTATCCGGGACTTGCCAAAAAATGGGATGTGGAGCTGATTCCTTTTTTTCTGGAAGGGGTGGCTGGTGAACCCTCCATGAACCAGTCCGACGGGATTCATCCCAATGCAAAGGGCTATGAAAGGATTACGGATCAGCTTCTTCCCTTTGTGGAGAGGAAACTGGAAAAAGCGGGGTTGGATCTTTTTGGGTCCGGATGAAAAAGACTTTTTGACTGTCATCAGGCATCAAGGGCTGTATTTTTTTCTGCCTGATCTTTACCTGCGGCATTTTATGCCTTAGAGTCTATTTATCTTCAGGTTGTTCCGTTCCGTTGAGCAACCATAATTTTCCCGTCAGATGATCTTTCCTTCAATCCTTATCTTTAAAGGAGCCAGCCATGGATGTAAAAGACTATTGCAAAGGCACAGAAATGGAACTTACCGCATGGAAAGCCAAATTGTACGATCTGACCCGGAAGCTTGACAGGCTGTCTGCGGCGGATAAAGAAAAGGTGACTGCCAATGTGGAAGATTTGCATATCATTGTAGCGGAGCTGGAAGACCGTATCAATCAGCTGCGTTTCGAGTGCCCTGCGGAGTGGGCACCGGTGAAGGATAGCATTGAAAAAGGCCATGTGGATATGCGCGGGCGTTATGAAAAGACCATGGAAGAAATAGGGCGGTACGCCCCTGTTTCCATTGCAGGATAATTTTTTTTGCATTTATATAAAAGCTGTGGGCGGGAAGGTTATCAGGACCTCCCGCCTTTTTTGATGCAGCATGGCTTATTATTCTCATGAAAGGAGCATCCATGGATTTTGAAATTCCGGAAAGGCCTCTGCTGGTTACGGGGGCAACGGGTTATATAGGGGGGCGGCTGGTGCCCCTTTTGCTGTCCAGAGGATTCAAAGTCCGGGCCCTTTCCAGATCTTTGAGAAAAATGCATGCCCGGCCCTGGAGCAATCATCCAAATGTTGAGCTGGTGGCCTGCGATCTTATGGATGGCCCGGCTCTGGAAAAGGCAGCCGAAGGCTGCTCCGGTGCCTGGTATCTGGTACATTCCATGGAGGGAGATTCGGCCGGTTTTGCCGCAAGGGAAGAAAAAACGGCAAAGAATATGGTGCAGGCTGCGGAAAAGGCCGGTTTGGAACGGATCGTCTATTTGAGTGGCCTTGGGGATGAAAAGGATCCCCATCTCAGTTCACACCTGAAAAGCAGGCATGCCGTTGCAAGGATTCTTGCTTCCGGAAAAACACCGGTCACCGTTCTTAGGGCCGCCATGGTGCTGGGTTCGGGAAGTGCATCCTTTGAAATTCTGCGCTATCTGGTGGATCGCCTGCCCTTTATGCTGACCCCAAAGTGGATACGGACCTCCTGCCAGCCCATCGGCATACGCAATACCCTGGAGTATCTGGTGGGGGCCATGGTACATCCGGATATGGGCGGGCAAAGCTTTGATATCGGCGGTCCGGACATCTTAAGTTATCAGGATCTGATGCAGCTCTATGCGGACGAGGCCGGATTGAAAAGGCGGATCATTATCCCCGTACCTTTTCAGACTCCGGGCCTTTCAGCCTTCTGGGTGCATCTGGTCTGTCCCCTTCCCGCAGGTATAGCAAAGCCCCTTGCAGAAGGTCTTCGAAATCCTGTGGTCTGCGGGGATATGCGCATTGCCGGGCTGATTCCCCAGAAGCTTCTGTCCTGCAGGGAAGCCATCCGTGAAGCCATCCGCAAGGTGGCCCAGGAAGAGGTGGAAACCCGC
Organism: Desulfobotulus mexicanus; assembly: GCF_006175995.1. Taxonomy (NCBI): domain Bacteria; kingdom Pseudomonadati; phylum Thermodesulfobacteriota; class Desulfobacteria; order Desulfobacterales; family Desulfobacteraceae; genus Desulfobotulus; species Desulfobotulus mexicanus. The sequence continues at coordinate 72,140 of NZ_VDMB01000007.1, read as the reverse complement.
TGGTCCGATGCGGGAAAACTCCTTCCACCGGAATGGGTGCAGTGTACGGACCCTTCCTACAGCGGCGGCACCATTCTGGACTGCTGCTACAAGGTGAAAATCCGGGGAAATCCAGAAAAGATCTGGCAGAAGGTGACATCCATCGGTGGTAAAAATGGATGGTATTACGGGGATATTCTCTGGCGTATCCGGGGACGCTGGGATCAGATCACAGGGGGCGTGGGCCTGCGGCGGGGACGCAGACACCCCGAGGAGCTTCTGGTGGGGGATGCCCTGGATTTCTGGCGGGTTCTTGATGTGAAATCCCATGATCGCCTGCTGCTTCTGGCGGAGATGCGTCTTCCCGGCGAAGCCCTGCTGGAATTTCGTATGAAAGATCTTGGGGATGGTCATTGTGAACTGCAGCAGATGTCCCGCTTTCTTCCCAAAGGGCTGCTGGGCATTGTTTACTGGTATGCCCTGCTTCCTTTTCATCATCTGATTTTTAAAGGCATGCTGGGTCGTATGGCAGAAGCTGCCGGAAAACCCGCTGGCAGTGTTCAGGCCTTTTCCTATGACTGGAAAGCCCTTGTGTGTACTTTGGATGAGTGAGGGCTGCTCTGTTGGGGTTTTAAAAGATAAATATTTGCCTAAGTATGCAGCATATTTTATTCTACAATTCAGATATTGTAATTTCAGCAGCTTTGCGTCACGGGCAAATTGTCTGGGTGCCTGTGAACTTGCCTGACAGCTATGGTCCTTAGCCAGCAAAGATATTGCTGAACAATCCTTTGCTGCCGGACAAGGAGATAATATGGATGCTGCCATTGAAAGCAGAAGCATGGAAGACATGTATGAAAACCCGGTGCCGCTGGTTTTGGCTTCAGGTCTCTGCCGTTTTTATGGCAGAAAGGGTGTGGAGCTGAAAGCGCTGGATTATGTGGATCTTACCGTGAACCGGGGAAATTTTGTACTGCTGAAGGGACGCAGCGGATCAGGAAAAACCACACTTTTGTCTCTGCTTGCCGGTCTGGACAGGCCGGATGCTGGCAGCCTGAGGGTAGGGGATTATGACCTGTCTCCGGGAAAAAATCCGGATCTGGATACCTTTCGCCGTCACGGTGTGGGGGTTATTTTTCAGTCCTTTAATCTTCTGCCCACCTTGCGGGCCGTGGAAAATGTCATGCTTCCTTCGCTTCTGGCAGGAAGCAAACAAGGGGCTGCACAGAAAAGGGCAGGGGATCTTCTCAAATCCCTCGGCATGGGGCAGCGCATGCATCATCTGCCTGCGGAACTTTCAGGCGGTGAGATGCAGCGGGTGGCCATAGCAAGGGCACTTGTGAACGAACCGGATCTGCTGCTGGCCGACGAACCTACTGGCAATCTGGATGAAAGCAATGCCATGGCTGTTATCGCTCTTCTGTCGGATCTGGTGAAAAAAGGGGCCACCCTTGTCATGGCTACCCACAGTGACATGGCAGATCCCTTTGCCAGCCATATAATTCACCTGATGGACGGACGGGTTTCTGACGCAAGGCCTGATCCTTTGGCGTCGGCGGCCTCTTTTGTAAAAGGAGCCGCCCATTATACGGATACCCGCACCACCTCCATTCAGGGCATGAAGCCATGAAGTTTTTTTTCTTTCTTCTTTTCCGTATTTCTCTGCGTCATCTGCTGCGGCAGAAACTGAGAACTTTTGCGGCCCTTCTGGCCATTGCTCTGGGAGCCTCCGTATTTTCCAGTGTGCGCATGGCCATTGACGGAGCAGGGGAGAGTTTCTCCTCATCCGTCACACAGGTAACGGGCCGGGCGGATTATCACCTGACCGCCGGACCGGAAGGCATACCGGAAGAGCTGATGGCGGATTTCCTGCATCATCCGGATGTGCTTGCGGCGGCTCCCTTTTCTTCTGTTTATGTGCTGCCGGACAGACAAGACAAGCAAGGAGAACGCCCTTTTCTGCTCATGGGGCTGGATCCTTTTCTGGATACCTCCTTTCGGCAGTGGGAGCCTGTGTCTTCCGAAGAAGATTCTGGCGGAATTTCCGAACTGGTGACAAGGCCCGGTGCCATGCTTGTGACCCGTAGTCTTGCCCGAAGGCTGGATCTTGGCCATGGAGACAGTCTGCGGATTCTCCACGGAGGAAAACCCGCTGATATGTTTGTGGCAGGGATTCTGGAGGAAAAGGGGCTGGCTCTGGCCGAGGGCGGAGGGCTGGCTCTTTGCGACATGGCCACCTTTCAGGAAAGTACGGGCCGCTATGGCCTTGTGGATCGCATGGATCTGAGGCTGCATGCAGGGGCGGATATAATGGCTCTGGAAGCCATGCTGCCTTCAGGGGTACAGATGCAGCCTGCCACAGTTTTCAGGGATACTGGCCTTTCCATGGTAAAGGCCTATCGCATGAATCTTCTGGTGATGGGTTTTGTCTCTCTTTTTGTGGGCATGTTTCTTGTTTACAGCGTGGTGGCCCTCAATGCCGCATCCCGAAGCCGGGAGGTGGCCATGCTCCGGGCCATGGGCGCTGCAAAGGCATCCATATTTTTGCTTTTTATTACAGAAGGTCTGCTGCTGGGGATCATGGGCTGGCTTTTTTCTCTGCCCCTTACCCTCTTGGCTTATCCCTTTTTGCAGGATGGAGTTGGAAAAACCCTTGAGACCCTTTTCTTTGGAAAGGGTGTGGCAGCCCATGCCTTTAGATTTAAGGATCTCTGGCTGACCCTTGCGCTGACTCTTTTTGTGGCCGCCATCGCGGCCCTGTATCCAGCACTTCAGGCCACGTCCGTATCAGCGAAAAGGGCCATGGCGGCAAGGGATTTTTCCGTCAGAAAACCCGGTGCAGGAAAGCCTGCTGTTCTGGCGGGTTTTGGGCTTCTGGCCGCAGTTCCCCTTTTTGCAGGACTGCCTGCACTGGATGGCCTGCCCATGGGCGGATATCTGGCAGCCTTTTCCCTTTTCGGCGGAACGGCTTTGATTCTGCCCTGGGTATTGGCCCGTCTGGGGCCGGGCATGGCCCTTTTTCTGGGACGCAGTTTCGGTGTTTCTGCCTTTCTGGCGGCAAGGCAGTTTCGGGAAAGTGGTGGCCGTATTGCTCTGGCAGCAGGTGCCCTGACAACGGCCGTTGCCCTTTTTGTGGCCCTTTCCCTGATGATTACAAGTTTCCGTGAAACCGTGCGTCTCTGGGTAGACCAGAGTATCAGCGGGGATCTTTTCATCCGAAGTAAAATGGCAGAGTTAAATGATTACCGCTATCCCCTTTCCGCAGAGCTTGTGGCTCAAATAGAGAAACTGCCGTCATGGGATGCCTTGGGTTACCGCAGGGTGAAACTTGAAAAAAATGGCCTTGTTTTTGATCTGGAAGCCATGGATATGGATATTCTTTCCCGCTACGGTGGTTTTCTCGATGTCACCGGCAATTCTTCCGATGCATATTTTTATTCCGGCCATGGACCCATTCCCCTTCTGGTATCGGAACCGGCTTTGCATCTCCACGGACTGGATAAGGGGCAGATACTCGATTTTTATGTGGACGGAGTTTTCCTGCAGTTTGAGGTAAAAGCCATTGTCCGGGATTTTCGTACCCGGACACTTGCCCTTTTCTGTGACATGGAGGCTCTTAGGCATCAAACGGGAAATCAGGAAATTTCAGGGATGCGCCTTTTCTATAATAAGAGTTCCGGTGACGGAGGGCAGGAAAAGGACCTTGCCCTTGAACTTTTAAGAAACCAGCTTCTAAAAGATTACGGAGACAGCGTGGATGTGGTGGCAGGTCTTTCTTTGAGAAATGCCGTTCTGGATATTTTCGATGAAACCTTTGCCGTGACCTTTGTTCTTCTGGCCATGGCCCTTGGCATAGCAGGGCTTGGCATAGCCACCACCATGACCCTGCGGGTGATGGTGGAAAGGGTGGAGCTTCTGACCCTGAGAAGCCTTGGGGCTTCTGCTTTTCAGGTGCGGTCCATGGTACGCTGGGAGGCAGGGCTGCTTCTGGCCTTCTCCCTTGTGGCAGGTCTTGCCTGCGGCTTTGTGCTTTCTTATCTCCTTATCCATGGCATCAATAAACAGTCCTTTGGCTGGACCTTTTTATTTGCTCTGGATGGTATGAATCTTTTGGCAGGGATTCTGATGATTTTTCTTGCGGGAATGCTGGCGGCAGGCCCTGCCATGGCCCTTGCCCTGCGGGGGTCTCCGGCGGAAGCCCTCCGGGAGGGAGCTTCATGAAAAAGTTTAAGGTTTTTCTTCTTGTTTTTTTTTCGCTCTGTATTTTTCCCTTCTTTGTCTCCGCCGGGGATTTTCCCCGGGTGGACGGACCCTGCGGGCTGGTTTTTCCCAAAGATCATGGTCCCCATCCGGATTTCCGGACGGAATGGTGGTATTACACCGGCAACCTCATGACGGATACGGGGCGGCACTTTGGCTATCAGCTCACCTTTTTCCGTTCCCGCCTTGGGCCACCGGGTCGCTTTACACAGCCGGAAAAGTCTTCCCCATGGCGGACAGAAGAAATATGGATGGCCCACGGGGCTGTTTCCGATATGGAGGGCAGAAGACATTTCCATGCCAGCCGTCTGATGCGGCCTGAGCCGGGGATGGTTTCATGGGGCATGGAGGATTCCGCCTTTTTTATCCATATGGGCGAGTGGAAAATGAACCTTGGGGAAAAAAAGCAGCACCTTGCACTTGTGGAGCATGATTTTGCCTTTTCCTTTGAGCTTGAGCCTGAAAAACCCCTTATACTGCATGGCGATGGGGGTTATTCCCTTAAGGGAAATGCTCCGGAGAGGGCCAGTTGTTATTATTCCTTCACCCGTCTGAAAACCCGTGGCAGTATAATACTGGGGGAAGAAAAGTATGGGCTTGAAGGTTTGTCCTGGATGGATCATGAGTTTTCATCGGAACCTCTGGATCCCGATGCCGTGGGCTGGGACTGGTTTTCCATTCATCTTTCCGACGCTTATGATCTCATGTTTTTTCAGGTGCGTGCAAAGGACGGCTCTGCCCTGATTTACTCCGGAACCCTTGTGGACCCTGAAGGAAAAAGTGTTTCAATCCCCATGGAAGATGTGGCATTATCTGTTCAAAGCACCTGGCGCAGCCCGGAATCCGGGGCTGTTTATCCGGTGGCCTGGCGATTACAACTGCCCTCTGTGGATCTGGATCTTTACTTTGAGACGCCCCTTAAGGATCAGGAAATGCGTCCGCAGGACAGCCCCGGCAGTGTCATTTACTGGGAGGGCAGCATCCTTGTTTCAGGAACCCGAAAGGGAAAAGCCCTGACGGGAAAAGGCTATGCCGAACTGACGGGGTATGCGGGTTCCATGGCCGGGAGGCTGTAGTTTACTGGTGCCTGTGCAATCTGCCTGACAGCTATGGTCTTTAGCCAGCGAAGATGGTGCTGGCAGTTACATTTTTTTTAGAATCCACCTTGTTCCCAAGGAAGGCTTATATGTCCCACCCATCCCATCTGCCGCAGGATCTGGAGTTTCTTTTGAAGGGCCTTGAAAGCCGCATTGCCGATATTTCCCATGCCATGGAAAAGGGTAAAAAGGTTCTTGATAAGGAGGATCTTTTGCGCCTTGCCGCCTGGGATGTGACAGACATGGGGCTTTGCATTGTGGATGAAAATGGCCTTTTTGTGGATGTTAATCCAGCCTATACACGGATATACGGCTATACCCGCGAAGAATTAAGGGGCAGGCCCTTTACCATGGTGCTGCCCGAAGACCGGGAAGCCATGGGAAGAAAAGCCTTAAAGGATTTTTTTGAAAGTGGTGATGAGCCTGTGATGGAATGGGAGGTAAGGAGAAAGGACGGCACCCTTTTTCCCATTCTGGCCACAGCCGGTCTTTTTAAGGATGATAAGGGCGCAAAATATAAAATCACCAGTGTTATGGATATCACCCGGACCAGAAAAGACAGGGAGCTGCACCAGCGTCTTGGTTTTATCTTTGAAAACCTCAAGGAAGAAATCTTTCTCATCAATCCTGAAACCTTCTGCTTTGAAGAAGCCAATGCCAGCGCCATAAACAATAGCGGATTTGATCTGAATACCCTTCGGTCCATGGTTTTCTGGGAGCTTTTCATCGGGGCCGATGCTGCAGCCTTTAAGGATCTGGTCGCAGAAATGGGAATCTGCTCCGAAGGTAAAAGGCGATTTCAGGTCTATGTCTGTCGCAGGGACAAGACCTGCTATGAGGCGGAAGTACGTCTCCAGCGCATCCGCACCGAAGAAACCTGTGTCATTGCCATGCTGGTCCGGGATATTTCTGAATCCATGGAAACCCTGAGAGCCTTAAAGGAAAGCGAGGAAAATCTTTCCGAAGCTCAGCAGGTGGCGGGTATAGGAAGCTGGAAGTTGAACAGGAATACCGATACGCTGCGCTGGAGCCGTCAGATGTTCAGGATTATGGGGATGCCTTCAGACGGCCCGCTGCCGGATTTTGCATCATTTTTAAAAAAGGTGCCGGAAAGGGATCATGCTAATATTGAAAAGGCTCTGGATGCTGCCTGGAAGGGGGGCGAGGCTTTTCAGCTGGAGCATGGGGTTTTTGTGAACCGGGAGCTGCGTATTATTTCTGTTCTTGGCCGGGCCATCAAGGATGCTGAAGGCAGGGTTCAGCATCTGGTGGGAACTTCCCAGGATATTACGGAAAAAAAGAAGGCCGAGGCCGAGCTTCATAAACTCACCATGGCCATTGAACAGAGTACCAATGTGGTCTTCATTACGGACCGCCATGGCACCATAGAATATGTAAACGGGGTTTTTGAAAGGGTGACGGGCTATGTCAGGGAAGAGGCCATTGGCCAGAATCCCCGTATTCTGGCTTCCGGAGAAACCCGACCTGAAACCTATGCAACCCTCTGGGAGACCATTCTTTCAGGCCAGACATGGCGGGGAGATTTCAAGAACAAAACCAAGGGTGGCTCTTTCTACTGGGGCAAGGGGCTGATTACTCCCGTGCGGGGCCTTGGCGGTGAGATTGTTCATTTTCTGGCCATACAGGAAGATATTACGGAGAAAAAACAGGCCGAAGAACGGGCTTTATATCTTGAAACCTATGATGTGCAGACAGGTCTTTTGAACCGGGACAGTTTCATCCGCAGGCTGGACGGGGAGTTTTCCGGAACGGGTGCGGGGCTTCTCATCGACATTGATGGTTTCAAGCTGGTCAATGATCAGATCGGGTATGCCCGTGGGGATCAGGTTTTGAGGGCGCTGATCCGGAGTGTGGATCAGGTCATGGATGCCAGACTGGCAGCGGATCGCTGGTTTATGGGGCGTTTTGGTGGAGATCAGATGGCCCTTTTTATAAGGAATATGGGTTCTGCCGAGGCCCTTGCCCTGGGAGAAGAAATCCGCAGACAGGTGGAAGCAAAGCGTTTTGATGACAGCGGTCTGAGGTTAACCGTATCTGCGGGTCTGGCATTGATTCCTGAACATGCGGGCGATGCAGTCACCTTGCTGGCTGTGCTGGATGCGGCACTGGGGAAGGCCAAGGAGCTGGGCAAGAACAGGTGTCGTATTTTTGTTCCCGAAGACCGGGAAGGGGAGCTGAAACGGGCTACCTTCCATAAGAAACAGCGGATTCTTGATGCTTTGGCAGGGGACCGCTTTGAGGTCTGGTATCAGCCCCTGCTGCATCTGGTTTCAAGAAAAATATTCCATTATGAGGCTCTGGTACGGATGCGGGATTTAGAAGGTAATGTGGTTCTTCCCGGAGCCTTCATACAGGCGGCGGAACGCCATGGGCTTGTGGGTTCCATAGACCGGGTTGTGGCACAAAAAACCTTTGCCCTGCAGGCCATGCTGGAAAAACAGGGGAAAAAACTATCTTTTTCCATGAATCTTTCCGCAAGGGATCTGGCCGATGCGGGTATGGCTGCCTTCCTTCAGAAAAGCATTAAAGAAAGCGGTGCAGACCCGGAGAAGCTTATTTTTGAAATCACGGAAACCGCAGCCATTCAGGATATGGACAGGGCACTGGATTTTATCCGGCAGATGAAGGCTCTGGGATGCCGTTTTTCTCTGGATGATTTTGGGGTTGGTTTCACCAGTTTTGTCTACCTGCGGGAGTTGGGTGTGGATTATATCAAGATAGACGGTTCCTTTATCCGCAAGCTCCACGAAAGACAGGAAGACCGTAGTGTGGTCCGGGCCATTGCCCAGATGGCAAGGGAGCTGGGTATCATGACTGTGGCTGAGTTTGTGGAAGTACCCGAAACGCTGGAAATTCTTTCCGGGTTTGGTGTGGATTTCGGTCAGGGTTTTTTCATAGGAAAACCGGCACCGGCTTCCCTTGCCTTCAGTGGTATTCCTGTTCTGCCTTAGCAAAGAAAAGGGGGCGCAGGCCCTCTTTTTCCCTCACCTTCCTTAATGACCTTAAAGTCTTTAACGACTTTAAAGTCCTTAACGACAATACCCAAGACCAGCCGGAGCAGGTAGGGCAGATACAGGATCTGCGCCTGCGAATGGATTGTGCAGCCCCTGTTTTGTAGGGGCAGGCCCCTGTGCCTGCCCTCAAGGCCAGGGTATGTGTAGGGGCACCCTTTACGGGTGCCCGCAACAGGCACTTTGGCCGATTCCGCTCTGGTATCTGTTCCGCTTTATCAAAGGAGGGTCAGAACAAAGGACTTTTCTTTGCGTATGGGATAATAGGAGCTCTTGGCATGGGCCAGTCCAGGCTCATCCATGTCCGATTCCTTGTTGATGAAGAGAATATCCTCAGAAAAAAGCCTGCGGCAGCATTCCCTGTCAAAATACTGATACAATCCTTTGACAGAACCCATTGCCTTTTCAAAGTGCAGCACACCCATATCCGCAGTCAGCCGGTTGCCAATGCCAAAGGCCACAAGCCTGCCATCCAGTGAAAGTCTTAATCCCCTGAATTCTGTATTGTCAATGAGTTCTATGGCATTGGCCGCAGCAATTTTTTCACAGGCCATATCCGCTTCAGGGTCCCTGTCACATTTGCGCTCCCTGCACCATTCCTCGAGAAAATCCAGACATTCGGGAGTATCTTCTTTGGTGATGGAGCGGATATCTATCCGGTCTTCACTGAAATTTCTTTCGAACTGGGAGATGAGGTTGCGTTTTTTTGCGTACTTTCTTCCCTTGAGTTCCGCCAGATCTTCTTTGGCATAGATATAATCCGTATAGGCACTCTGCTCTTCCACCGTGAAAAAGTTTTGCAGAGCTTCCTGATCCACCTTTTCAAGCCAGGTTTCAGGTACAAACCAGATGGCTGGAAAACCGGAGTCAAGGCAGAGCTTATGCAGCTCTTCCGGCGTCCAGTCCCTTTCCGGGGACAGGGGAAGGATGAGGTGGCGCAGTTCCGTCTGGTGAATGTAATCTGCTGCAATGATAAGGCTGTCTGCCTCAAGGGCAGCTACGGGATGGTAGGCCTTTGTCTGCCATGAGAGAAGAGAAGGCAGAGAGTAGCTGCAAAGGGGGTATTTCTGGTTTTTGAAATAGGGGACGAGTTCATTGTAATCCTGAATGGAAATCTTTCTAAACTTCATTTTTTTCCTGATACATCCGGGGCAAAGCCCATCATTTTAAGGGTTTTTCCATGGAGCATGGGCAGAGAGCCGGGCATGATGCCAAAGTCCAGTTTTTCATAAAAGGGGTGGGAGCCCCTTTCTGCGATTAGTCCTATCCACTCAATGCCTTCTGTGGCAAGCAGTTGGCACAGCTCCTGAATTATACGAGCGCCGATACCCTGTCCGCGCCAGTCTTTATGCACGGTGACATCCTGTATGTAGGCGTCACATACACCGTCACTGATCACCCTGCCCATGGCAATAATACGGTTTTCTGTACGGGCGGTTAAAAAAAGATGGCTGCCTGCAATTATGCGGGCAACCAGCGTCAGATCTTCGGGACCCTGCCACCAGTTTTCAGCCTGGTAGAGGGCCATAATATCCCGGCACTCCGTCAGTCCGGGATTTTTGAGGACCAGGATTTCAGGCATTGCATACTTTCTCTGCAATCATTGCTCATCAGGGTGGTGATCTGGTTTCTGCCGTTCTTTTTGGAACAGTACATGGCCATATCCGCACGCTGGATAAAGGTTACAAGGTTTTCTTCTGTAATATACTCTGTAATACCTATGCTTACGGTAATATAAACAGGTTGAGGCATGCTGGCCGGGAAGAATTTTTCACTGGCCAGTCCTTCCTGAATACGTTGTGCCACCACAAGGGCTTCCTTGACCTCGGTTTCCGGCAGAAGAACGGTAAATTCTTCTCCACCGTACCTGTAGGCGGAATCCATGATGCGGAGGGAATTTTTTATGATGGCTCCCATGCGCATCAGTACACGATCCCCTTCAAGGTGACCATGGCTGTCATTATAATCCTTAAAGTAGTCGATGTCGAGGAGCAGCAGAGATAAAGGACGCTGGTATCTGTGAAAACGTTCTACCTCTTTTTCAAGGCGGGAGTAGAAATGTCTGGAATTGAACAGGCGGGTCAGCTCATCGGTGATGGATAGCTCCTGAAGTTTTGCCAGCATTACTTCCCGCTCCTGGGTCAGTTTCCTTTCCCGCAGAACCCGTTTAAGACGCAGAAGAATTTCTTCAAAACGTGCCGGTTTGAAAATAATGTCGCTGGCACCCCTTCTTATGGCTTCCTCATAGGAGTATTCCGCACTGTATCCGGTCATGATAATCACATCTGTATCATAGGTGGCGCGGATATGTTCCGTCAGCTCAAGGCCGGACATGCCCTCCATCATGATGTCCGTGATGACCACATCCATAGGCCCGCATTGTCTGAGGTGATCCATGGCTTCTTCTGCACTGGATACCGCTACCGTATGGAAACCGTTCAAACTGATATAGGTTTCCATGGCAGAGCGGATGGCACTGTCATCGTCCACAACAAGAATTCGGGTCATGGGAATATCCTTATCCGTCCAGCAGTCTTATCAGCACCCGCCCGAGGTGATGAAAGCATTTTGATATTAGTAAAGTCTGTACTATAGCACAGGAATGCGGTTTGGTGGAAGCATGAATACGTAACATGGAGTGGATGGTGGAAAAGAATTTAAAGGGAGGCTGGCAGGTGTACTGCGACCATCCTGTTTCTTGAAAATGGATGGCCGCAGCTGTTTATAAAAAATCAGGCGGCTCTGGCAAAACCCTTTTCAAAGGCTGCAAGGTTCATTTCCACAAAGTCGGCTTTGGTCCGGGTTCGGATGGCTTCCCGGATGGAATCCGCAGTGATGGGAAGAACGCCTGTTCCTATGAGGGTGCCCAGCAGTACCATATTGAGACACATGGGATTGCCAGCTTCCTCGGCAAGGGTCGTTGCATCAAAGGCAATGAGACGGCCGGTTTTATTCCTGAGGGTTTCTGTTACCGTTTCCACATCAGGATAGGTGCCCCGGCCTATAAAGGCCGTGAAAGGGGGCAGGGGACGGGTATTGGTGATGGCAACGGTATTGGCATTGCATTTTTTTAAAGCCCGCAGGGCTTCGCATGGCTCAAAACTTACAAAAAGATCCGCTTCTCCATCGGAGATGATGGTGGATTTGGCATCTCCGAAAACCAGAGCAGATTCCACAACACCACCCCTCTGGGCCATGCCGTGGATTTCACTCATGCGCACAGGCACACCCGACATGAGGGCGGCTTCACCAAGAACATGGGAGGCGAGCAGGTTGCCCTGACCACCTACTGCAACGATAATAAGGCGTTTGGGTTCCATGGGTTTCCCTTTATCTGGATAGGGCCGGAGTTTTTCGGCCCAAAGTCTTTTTGTTTAAAGGCTTCTGGCCGGTACTATGGCGTTTTCAGGACAGGCCTGGGCACAGAGGGCGCATCCCACACAGACATGGGCGTGAATGCCGGGTTTGCCGTCCTTGACGTAGAAGGCAGGGCATCCAAGGGCATTGATGCATTCCATGTGGTTTTTACATTTATCCGGATTAACCTGGAAGGGCTTACCTTTGAGCTGTTTCAGGTTTTTTGCATAGAGGGCGCATTTTTCCTTGACGATGATTACGGAAATCCCCTCAAAGGCAACGGATTCCTGTATGGTTTCAATGGCTTTTTTTACATTGAAGGCACGGATAGTGGAAACATGCTTGACGCCAATGGCTTTCACAACGGCTTCGATGTCCACGGTGTTGTAGTTTTCCATGGCAAGTTCCGTCATGTCCACACCGGGGTTGGGCTGGTGTCCTGTCATGGCGGTGGTGCGGTTGTCAAGGATAACCAGAGTGTAGTTGTGGTTGTTGAATACCCCGTTGATCAGTCCGGAAAGGCCGGAATGGAAGAAGGTGGAATCCCCCACAAAGGCCACAACCTTTTTGTCCGTTACCGTGGAGAAACCGCAGGCTGTGCCTGAGGAAGCACCCATGCATACCACAAAATCACCCATGCCCAGAGGTGGAAGAAAACCTAAGGTATAGCAGCCGATATCTGAAGGGAAGACTACATCCATGCCTTCGCAGGCTTTTTTTGCGGCATAGAAAATGGATCTGTGGGAGCATCCGGCACAGAGGGTGGGCGGACGTATGGGAAGATCAGGAACACCCTGAGCGTCCACTGGAGCGGGTGCATCCAGTTCAATATCAAAGAAGGAAGCAATGTTTTTACGGACCATGGCCGGATCAAATTCAAAGAGCCTTGAGAAAAGGTTCTCATTTTTTCCTGCTATGGGAAGGGTGAGGCCTTCTTCCTGGGCAAAGGCCTTGACGGCTTCTTCCATGAAGGGTTCGCCTTCTTCAATGATAAGTACTTTGTCACAACCTTTAATAAAGTCTTTAATCATTGCTTCGGGCATGGGGTTGGAAAAGCCCAGGCGCAGAATTTTTATCTTCTCCGATGCTCCAAGATCCTTTACCGCATCCGCAGCATAGGTATAGCTTACTCCATTGGCAATGATGCCGAAAGACCCCTTTCCTTCCATAAAGTTCCAGGAAGAGTCTTCTGCCATTCCCTGAGCTGTTTTAAGATCTGCCAGCAGTTTTACGTGCAAGCCCCTTGAAACCGCAGGTACTGTGACACAGCGCATGGGATCTTTAATGAAATCCCCTTTGGTTTTACGGGGGGGCAGCTCTCCTAAGGTAACAACGGAGGTGGAGTGATTTATGCGGGTGGTGGTACGGAACAGAACGGGCCTTTTCAGTTTTTCTGAAAGCTCGAAGGCATCCTTGACCATTTCCTTGGCTTCTTCCACGGAAGAAGGCTCCATCATGGGCAGGCCACCGAATTTGGCATAATAGCGGTTGTCCTGTTCATTCTGGCTGGAGAACATGAAAGGATCATCTGCGGTGAGGATGACAAGGCCGCCCGTTACCCCCACATAGGCAAGGGTCATTAGCACATCCGCAGCCACATTGAGGCCTACGTGTTTCATCATGCACATGCTGCGGATGCCACAGTTGGCAGCAGCGGCAGCTACTTCAAGGGAAACTTTTTCGTTGGTGCTGTATTCAAAATAAAGGTCGCTTTCCCGGGACATCTGAAAAAAGTTCAGGGAAAGTTCGGAAGAGGGTGTGCCGGGATAGGTGGATGTAAAGGCCACACCCGCTTCCATGGCACCCCTGGCAATGGCCTCGTTTCCTAGCAGAAACATGGATTCGCCGGGCTTGTCGGTCAGAAGTTTATGCATGGTGATTCATTCCTTGATAAAGATGGCGGTACGGTCTCCATGTCCTTCAGCAGTTTTACCGTCAGCAGGAGCGGAAAAGGTAAGGATAAAGGAGATGTTAAGGCCCGTCCACCGGATTCCGGATTTTTAAGGACGCAGCATATACAATGTTGAAGATTCATATAACAGGGGTGTTCCGGGTGTAAACACCTTTTTGTGGAAAGGTCTTACAAATAAGATCCCCGGCAGACTCACAGGCTGTTGTCATGCTATGTGACGGATCGCTGGAGGTGGCAGGCTTTACAAGCCAGATCCCCTCGACTATAAGTTTTTTCTGTTGAAAGATATTATGGTGTCCTTATGTCGCTTATAAATATAGAAGGAGAAAAACCATGAAAAAAATGATACTTGTGCTGGCTACGGGGAATTCTGGAAAAAAACGGGAACTCATGTCCATGCTGGAGGGTTTTCCCGTGGAAATCAGAAACCTTTCGGATTTTGGTCCTATTCCTGAAATTGTGGAAGATGGAGCCACCTTTGATGATAATGCCTACAAAAAGGCTTCTCTTACGGCCCGTTACCTCGGGTTTGCTGCCATTGCCGATGATTCAGGCCTTGAGGTGGAGGCGCTGGATGGAGCGCCGGGTGTTCATTCAGCCCGTTTTTCCGGGGACAACGCCAGTGATGCGGCAAATAATGAAAAGCTTCTGACTGCCCTGGAAGGGGTGGAAAACCGGAAGGCCGCTTTCAAGTGTGTCATTTCCATTGCCGTTCCCACGGGGCAGGCCCTGACCTATGAGGGGAGCTGTGCAGGGGAGATTCTCAGGGAACCAAGGGGAGATATGGGTTTTGGTTATGATCCGCTTTTTTTCTGTCCTGAGCTGCAAAAAACCTTTGGGGAAGCGGACCTTGAAGAAAAGGGAAGGGTAAGTCACCGGGGCCGGGCTCTGACGGAGGTAGGCAGGGAGTTTGATAAGATTCTTGTCTGGCTGGAACAGAATATGCCCCGTCTGGAAAAGTTTGATTGTGTCCGCTGAGGATGTTTTTTTGTAACTGTTCAGCACAATTAATTAGGTGCATAGACAACCGGACCATTTGTTCGTGACGCAATCTTATTCGGGAGCTTCTTGGCCTGTACGGAAGCGGCAAAAACTCCCCGCCACAGGCAGGATAAGCTTTTTGATTTCCATAGCAGGCTTAAGCACGCTGCCTTTGTGGCGGCTCAGACAGTTTGCCGCTTCTTTCGCACAGGCCTGCAAAGCTCTGATCCGAAACGATTGCAATGTCACTCACAAACAGCCCGATTGTCTTTTGCTGGAACCAGTGCTTTGAAATTAATGAATAATCTTGCATAAAAAATGTGCTGAATAATTACGTTTTTTTTAAGGGGGTAGGGATGTTCAGAACTCTTGTGGAAAAAAGCCGTTCCATCCGCCGCTTTGCCGAAGAAGAAGCCATTACGGCGGCCACCCTTGAAGGTCTTGTGGAGCTGGTCCGCTTTACGCCTTCTGCCGGAAACCTTCAGGCACTTGGCTATCGTCTGGTTGTGGATGTTGCAGAAAAAGAGGCGGTTTTTTCGGCCCTTGGCTGGGCAGCCTATCTCAAGGACTGGCCCGGCCCTGCTGCAGGGCAGCGGCCTGCGGCCTATATTGTGATCTGCGGGCCGGTAAAGGGTTCTGCCTTTCTTCTCTGTGATCTTGGTATTGCTGCCCAGACCATGGCTCTGGGGGCTGCGGAAAAGGGGCTTGGCACCTGCATGCTGGGCAGTATGGATAAAAAAGCCCTGCGCAGGGTGCTGCATATACCCGAAGAGCTTGAGGTCCTGCTGGTTCTGGCCTTAGGCAAACCCGCAGAGACGGTTGTGGTGGATACCATGGAAGAGGGGGATTCCGTGCATTACTGGCGGGATGAGACGGATGTGCATCATGTACCTAAACGCCCGCTGGCAAAGCTTCTGCTTCCTTAGCGGATTCTATATTTAAAGGAAGGCAGCATCCATGGAAGAAGAGAGCAGAAAGAATCCCTCCTGGGCAAAGGCCTTTTCCGTTTACCGCCATCCCCGTGTGCTTGGGATGCTGTTTCTGGGGTTTTCCGCAGGTCTTCCCCTTCTTCTGGTGGGGGGCACCTTTACGGCATGGCTTAGGGATCTGGGAGTCAGCCTTGCGGCCATTGGTTTTTTAAGCTGGGTGGGCATGGCCCACAGCCTGAAAATTTTATGGGCACCGGTGGTGGATCGTATGCCGCTTCCCTTTCTGACTCCTCTTCTGGGACGCCGCAGGTCATGGATGCTCCTTGCCCAGATCTTTCTTCTTATTTCTCTTCTTGGCATGGCCTTTACCGATCCCAGAGAACATCTGGCCTGGGTGGCTCTGTGGGCTGTGCTGGCAGGCTTTGCTTCGGCGACCCAGGACATTGCCATTGATGCCTATCGCATTGAAGCGGCGAAAAAGGAGTTTCAGGGGGCCATGGCCGCAAGCTATGTTCTGGGATACCGTGTGGCCATTCTGGCTGCCGGTGCCGGTGCCCTGCACCTTGCCTCAGGTTTAAGCTGGTCTGTGGCCTATGGCGTTATGGCTTTTCTGATGGGAGTCGGTATCATAACCACTTTCATTATTCAGGAACCCGATGTTTTTGTGGATGAAGAGACCCGGCGTCTGGAAAGGGAAATGGCTGTCCTTGAAAACGGAGAAAAAGTAAGTCTCTTTAAGGAGCTGCGCCTCTGGTTTGCCGGAGCCATAATCGGTCCCTTTGCCGACTTCTGGCAGCGTTTCCGTTTCACGGGGCTTGTGATATTGCTTTTTATCGGCCTTTTCCGTATCAGTGATATTTTCATGGGTGTCATGGCAAATCCCTTTTATCTGGATCTGGGTTTCACCAAAGCCCAGATAGGCAATGTGGCAGCAGCATTTGGTCTGGCCATGACCCTCACCGGTGCGGCCCTTGGTGGTGTGCTGGTGGCCCGTTTTGGCATCATGCGCATGCTCATTGCAACGGCTGTTCTGGCCCCGCTGACCAATCTGACCTTTTCCTGGCTGGCCCTTCTCGGACCGGAAATTTACGGGCTGGTGGTGGCCATCATGTCGGATAATATCAGTGCTGGAATGGCGGTGGCTGTCTTTATTGCCTATCTTTCCAGTCTTACCAATACGGCCTATACGGCCACCCAGTATGCCCTTTTCAGCTCCATTATGACCCTGCCGGGGCAGTTCCTTGCTGGTTTTACCGGTGTGATGGTGGAGCATATCAGCTGGTTCTGGTTTTTTATTTCATCGGCCATAATCGGGCTGCCCGCAATTTTTCTGGCCATCCTCCTTGCCCGGCTTGCAAATCCCGACAGAATAAAGCAGCCAGGTCACGGATCAAGATCTTGATTTATTTAATTTTTTTTTGAAGAGGTTTACGGATGACAACCCAGTCCCTTTCCCCCCATGAAGAGCGTCTGATGGCCCTTGCGACAAAAAGACGCCACCTGGAGACACTTTCCGAAGAAGAAGCCCTTGATGTTCTTCTCTCGGACCCGCAGGCCCTGCCTCTGGTTCATTCTTATCCGGAGGAGGATTTTTTTCTTCTGATGCACCGCATCGGGCCAGATGATTTTCTGCCTGTGCTTTCCATGGCAACGGACAGGCAGTGGCATTTCATAGTTGATCAGGAATGCTGGGAAAAGGATGTGCCGGATTATGGAGCGATGAGTCTCTGGCTCTGCCGCTTTCTCCGGGCTGCGCCCAAACGTTTTGTGAAGTTCATGGTGGAAGAAGATGGAGACCTGATGGATGTCTGGCTTTTTCGGAATCTGGAGGTGCGCATCCGGGAGCACGATGAAGATCCTTCTGATTTTCCCGACGGTTTTGCCACCCTGGATGATGTGCTGTATTTTAGGCTTAAGCCCATGCCTGAAGATGAAAGTAATCCCGAAGAAAGGGAAGCCAGAGAGGAAGCCCTGCAGATTTTTATACGCAGTCTTGCGGATACATCCCACCCTCTTTATTTCCGTATATTACAGGAAATGTCATGGTCCATTCCCGCAGAACTGGAGGAAGCTGCCCTTCACTGGCGCAGGGTACGTCTGGCAGAAAAGGGTTTTATTCCCGCAGAAGAGGCAGGCGGACTTTTCCAGCCCCTGAAGGAGGGTGAGCTTGAAAGCCGGGGGAAAAAAGTTTTTGCAAAAACGACAGAGGAGAGGGTTTTCTCCATTCCTGAGCAGGGTCTTCGTATGGCATCCATGGATTCTGTTTTTTCCGAAGCACTGGTAGTTCTGGATACAGAGAATGTACTGGCGGATCTTTATCTGGAAATGGCGGCGCTGTGCAACCGGTTCATCGGTTCAGGGGGAAAGGTACTGCGTTCCCGTGAAGAGCTGGATGCCGCAGGCCTTGCCGTAATGGGATATATACGGGTAGGTATTGCCCGTATCACCGGAGAAAGGGAGCCTTCTCCTCAGGCCTGTACGGCGGTTTTGCGGACCTATCGTTTGGATTTTATCTTCCGGGCGGGGGCTGGTCCTGTGATGCGGCTGAAATGGAAGGTGGGGGACTGGTACAAAAAGGCCTGGTTCCGCAGAAGCGGGCTTGCCCTTTCCTTCTGGGATGAGGAGGGCATGGGGCTTCTGGGGGGATTTTTGCTGGATATGCCCCTTCGTTTTGATGCAGCAGCATCCGGTGGGACTTATTATGTCCCCTTTGATTCCGATGGGGATCTTGTCAGGGCAGAAGGGGAGGTGGATGACATTTTGGCTCTGGACGATGTTTTTGCCTTGCTGGGCCTTGAGGAAGTGGATGGTATGGGGAGACTTCTGACCTGGAAGAATATGCTTTTGACCCTCTGGGTTCAGGACAGGCTGGGAGAAGGAAGTAACAGGCTTGTGCCCGTGCATGAAGAGCGTTTCCGCTCTTTTTTCAGTATTTTGAGGAAAAAAACAGCAGGGGGATTTTCAATACCCATTGAAATAAGAAATGATTTTCTGGCCTGGCTTTCAGAGCGTACCGGGCTTTTACCCGCCGTACTGGCGGACAGGACGGGTGCTGTTCTGGAGAAGCTTTTTATGGATCTGGAAGAAGAGATAGCTGGTATTCCTGCAGGTTCCATGCCTGATCACAGATACATGCGGTTTTTTCTTTTGAGGCAGGCTTAAGAAGATTCTTTTCTCTTTTTTTTATCCGGATTAAGCAGAGACCGGATTTGGGCAATGAGTTTTTCCGTGGTAAAGGGTTTGCGTAAAAAGGCAGTGACACCTGCCTGAAGAGCTGTCTTTTTTTGATTTTCCATGGTTTCCGTTGAAACCATGAGAATGGGAAGCTCTGTACCCATTTTTTCCCGGATGCTGATACTCAGCTCAATGCCGTTTTTATTGGGCATGTTGAGGTCTGTGAGGACAAGGACAAAGCGTGAAGGGTCCGTTTGTAGTCTGGTCAGGGCGTTCAGTCCGTCACGGGCCGTTTCCACTGTATAGCCGTACTGAGGCAGAAGGGTTTCATAGAAACGGCGCATGGTGGGCGAATCGTCTGTAACGAGAATGCGTGGCCTTTCCGATGGAATTTCCTCAATGGCTTTGCGCAGTATGCTCTCACACCCTTGTCGGGTGACAGGATTTTCCATGCTGGCGCAGGCCTTGAGAAAGCGGTGCAGCAGGCTGGGATTTCGGCTTTCTGCTGCGGCCTGAATAATTGCTTTGGCAGTTTTTCTGTCATCGGACAGGCCCAGAAAAAGATCAGTGGCCTGCATAGCAGCGATGGCAGCAATGAGGGTTGATTTTATTCGGGGGCGGGCTGCCATGGTCTGGCGGACAGCATTGGCACCGGTTTTCGGATGCTGATAGTTGAGGCCGGTAATGGCAGAGCAAACCACATCCTGATTGCTGTCTCCAAGGGCAGCAATCAGGGGCAGAAAGGTCTTTTTCGAAGCAATTCTTCCCAAAGCTTCACACACGGAGAAGCGGACATTGGCATCTGGATGGCGCAGCTGTCCGCAGAGGGGATCAATGGCTTCGGAAAGCCCCATGTGTCCAAGTATCAGGGCCGCTATGATGCGTTCCGGAGGGCTGCCTTTTTCCATGGCCCGACTCACGGGTAAAAGGGCTTTTTTTCCGGCACGCACCAGAAGGGTAGCGACTGTTTTACGAACCAGTGCATCTTCCGGGTGGAGGTGTTCCGCCAGAGCTTCATGGCTGGCTTCTGTGTCCGTGGCTGCCAGAGCATTTGCGGCATCGGCGGCTATGATGGGTTCTTTATGGTCAATAAGTGAGGACAGGAGGCGCAGCGTTTCGGGATCTGTATGGTTTTTCCCAAGACTTTCAATGGCTGCAAGGGCACGGACCGTGTCTTCCCCCAATGCTTCCCGTTCCAGACATTCCCTTGCGGAGGGGGCTGAAAACATTCCGATGGCCCTTATCAGGGTTTCGCTTTCATCCGGAACATGGCTTTTATCGAGAAGTTCAAGAAGCAGAGGTAGGGCTTCTTTGGGAACAAGCTGGCCTGCCTTGCGAGCGCAGATGATTCTCGTCCTCACTCCGCCCTGTTCAAGACCAAGGAGGATAAGGTCCGGGCTCTGCTGTAAAAGGGTTTGTATTTTATCCGTCAGAATGGGGAAAATCGCTGTGTCTGCTTTTTCATCGTCGATATACTGAAAAAGTTCAGGAAGATAAATGGCTGCATTTCCAGTATTCAGTGAGTCCAGCCATGGAATGATTTCCATGAAATCCGATGGAATTCCGGGTTTATAGCTATATATTTTTTCAGGACACCGGAGATGGGCCAGCAGGTGGGCAAGGGCACGTGGTGCGATGGGTGTTTGAAGAAAATATTTAGTTCTTCTGTCTGGTTCCGCGCCGATGCATATGCAAATTATATTGTCGGGCAGGTCGGAAGGCAGTAGGGAGCCTGCTCCTGTGAAGACAATTTCCAGAGGGTTCGGTTTTTCACCCTGTGCTGTCTTTTCGTAGGGAGAAGGCGGATACCCAAATTTGATAAGCCATGGGACAAGATGTCTGAGGCCGAAGGGGGCATCCCAGAATATATGGGTTCTGGTTCCTTGCATGCAGGGCCTGAATCCTTGTTTTGACCGGCATGTAAAAACCGGAGATTGTTTTGTAATTATTCAGGTAACTGTTCAGAAAAGCTTTCCAGGTACCATACCTGCAAGACAGATGCACAGGCCCCAGGCTATTTGCCCGTGACGCAATCTTATTCGGGAGCTTCTTGCCCTGTGCGGAAGCGGCAAAAACTCCCCGCCACAGGCAGGATAAGCTTTTTGATTACCATAGCAGGCCTTGGTACGCTGCCTTTGTGGCGGCTCAGACAGTTTGCCGCTTCTTTAGCACAGGCCTGTAAAGCTCTGATCCGAAACGATTGCAATGTCACTTGCAAATAGCCACAGAGTCTTGCAGCATTACGAAGCTGATGCAACTACAGCATTGGCAGTTCGGAATAAACTGTTCTGAATAAGTAATTATTCAGAACAATTTTTTAACCCTGTACCCTTGCTACAAGCTGCGGAAGAAGCTCTCCTGCCCGGCCCCTGAGAAGCCCGTCGGATATCGGGGTCAGTGATGTGGGTTCCGGGTTTATTTCCAGAATCAGTGCGCTTCTGTTTTTTGCCATCCTTGGCAGATCCGCCGCAGGCCAGACCTCTGCGGATGTGCCGATTACCAGCATGAGATCACAGCTTATGCTGTATTCCTGTGCTGTATACAGGGCATCTTCCGGGATGTTTTCCCCGAAGAATACACAGTCTGGTCGCAGTATTCCTCCACAGGTACACAAAGGGGGGAGTTCTTCCAGAAAAAGCTCCTGAATGGGAAGGCTTCTGTGGCAGTCGGTGCAGATGATGCGTGCAAAGCTTCCGTGGAATTCAATGACTTTTTTGTTGCCCGCAGCCTGATGCAGCCCGTCGATATTCTGGGTGATGATGGCTTCAAGTTTTCCGGTTTTTTCCATATCTGCAAGGGCATGGTGGGCGGGGTTGGGACGGGCTTTTTCCAGAACATCCTTCATGGTCCGCAGCAAAAGATCCCATACTTTTTCAGGATTATTCCGGAATGCCCTGATATGGGCAAATTCCATGGGATCCATGGTTTCCCAGAGCCCCCCCTTTCCTCTGAAAGGGGGAATACCGCTTTCAACTGAGATGCCTGCGCCGGTCAGCGCTACAGTATTTCGACTTTTTTTAAGAAGTTCAGCTGCTTTTTCAAGGGAAATTTCCATGGATTTTCTCCTTGTTTCGCTCACAGATTAAAATGCATATCCGCTGCAACGGCAAAGCATTCCATGGAGCTGCCAGATTTATGGATGCGTTGCCTGGCATCCTCAACAATGGCATCAATGGCCGCATCGGAACGTTCCTGATTGTGGTGGAACAGCCCCAGTCGTTTGACACCGGCGGCTATGGCCAGTTCAACAACATCGGTATAGGAAGAATGGCCCCAGCATATTTTTTTTGTGTATTCATCGGGTGTGTATTCAGCATCATGGATAAGAAGGTCGGCTTCTGTGCATAAGTTCAGATATTCCTGAAACCTCAGTCCTCCAGGATGGCAATAGCCCAGCTCATTGTCCGTCAGAAATATGAAGTTTTTACCCTTTTCCGTAAAACGGTATCCACAGCCTCCATTGGGGTGGCTCAGGGCAATGGGGGTGATTTTCAGATCTCCCAGAAAAAAGGGTTTCGGGCATCCGTCTTCAAAAAGAATTTTTGCCTTCAGATCCGAGTATTTGATGGGAAAATTGGGTGGTGTCATCACCCTTGTAATCATGGATTCTGCGTAGCCGTTTGATGAAGGACAGCGGAAAACATGAATGGTGGTCCCTTCCCTGAATATGGGCTTAAAGAAGGGGAAGCCCATGAGATGATCCCAATGGGCGTGGGTGAAGAGCAGATGATAGTGGAAACGCTTTTCCTCAAGGAGCCGATTGCCCAGACGGCGGATACCTGTACCTGCATCAATGATCAGGATGTCGTCTTGGGAGTTCCGGATTTCCATGCAGGCCGTATCGCCGCCGTAGCGGTTGTATTGAGGCCCGGATACTGGAATGGAACCGCGTGCCCCCCAGCACTTCACGTACATAAGCGCCTCTTTGTGGGGTTTGGGGATAGATAATCGGGTGACGGAACGGGCTTTGATCTGCGAACAAAAAGACAGTTGTAAAAAAAATAGCCGCTTTTTTTAAAGGCTGCAAATCCGTATCAGAATGCAGACGGGCAGATAATCCGTCACGACAAGAGCTTTGTCATCAATTAATCAGGGATATTCTTTTTTGCCAAAAGGGCATTCATATAGCCGGGAGTCATAATATTCATGGTTACTATACTTGTCTGAAACTGAGCATGGTGTCAATGGGATTTGGTGCCGGGATAGGAACAGGGGCCTTGGGGATTGCAAGAAAAATTCATTTGCTGTAAAAAATCCATCGTTTTCAAGGCCTGTTTTTTTGGTGTCTTGTGTGATTTTTTATTTTTTGATGATTAAGTGGGATTTTAAATGAAAAAAGTAAAGGCTCTGGGGCTTTCTTCGGGTGGCTTGGACAGTATTCTTGCTGCTCTCATCCTCAGAAAGCAGGGTATAGATGTCAGCTGGGTATCCTTTGAAACACCTTTTTTTGATGCTGCCAATGCCATCAGGGCTTCCAGGCAGTATGACATACCCCTTTATGTTAGAGATATTACAGAACAATATCTTCCCATGCTCAAAGATCCGGATGGAGGCTATGGGAGAACGATGAATCCATGCAAGGATTGTCATGCCCTTATGTTCCGGGAAGCCGGGCGCATTATGTCCGAAGAAGGTTTTGATTTTCTTTTCAGCGGAGAGGTATCCGGACAGCGGCCCATGTCCCAGACCCGTTCGGCCCTTCGTTATGTGGAAAAAAGATCGGGGTATGAAGGAGTGATTCTGAGGCCCCTTTCCGCCCTGAATCTTCCGGAGACCTCTGTGGAAAAACAGGGTCTGGTGGATAGAAAACGCCTTTTGGCCATTCAGGGAAGGGGAAGAAAACCCCAGCTGGCTCTTGCAAAGGAATTCGGAGTAAAGGATTTTCCCGCCCCAGCGGGGGGCTGTCTCCTCACGGATCAGCTTTTTTGCAGAAGACTCAAGGATCTTCTGGAACATGAAGCGGAAGCTGGCGGCCTTGACTGCCATCTTTTAAAGGGAGGACGGCATTTTCGTCTTTCTCCGGAGACAAAGCTTGTGGTGGGCAGGACGGGAAAGGACAATGATTTTTTGCAGGGTTTTTTTGATCCGGACCGGTTTTACCGTATCCGGACCGTGAATTTCCCCGGTCCCCTGGGTTTCCTTTGCGGACCTGCTGACATTAAGATGCGTTTGCTGGCTGCAGGTATCGTGGCGGGTTATACCAAGGCCGGAGATGCCGTACCTGTAACCCTGCACATGGATGGCAGGGGGGAAGGGGAAAATTTAGAGGTTCTCCCCCTGCGGAGTACTGAGGTCCGGGGACTCATGATCTGATTTTGCCGTACCGGCCAGCTGACCGCAGGCGGCACCAATATCTTCACCTTTGCTCCACCGGATAATGGCTGTATAACCCTTGTCCTGAAGCACCCGTAAAAAGGCATGGATATGGGTCTCGGCAGGACGCCTGAATGTACACCCCGGATGCTCATTAAAGGGGATCAGGTTGATTTTTGCCTTGATGCCACTGAGGAGCCGGGCAAGCTTTCGGGCATCTTCAAAGGAGTCGTTGATATCTTTGAGGAGAATATATTCAAAGGTGATTTTCTGCCGGGGTGTCAGGGGGTATTTCCGGCAGGCTGCCAGAAGATCTTCCAGTGAGTAAGTTCTGCTGACGGGCATCAGGCTTTCACGTGTCTTGTTATCTGTGGCATTCAGTGATATAGCCAGATTAACTTGGGTGTCCCGGCCCAGATCCGCAAGTCTTGGAAGGATGCCGGAGGTGGAAACAGTGACTCTGCGCTTAGAGATCTTGAGACCGCAGTCTCCGTCTGTGAGAATCTCTATGGCTTTTTTCACATTTGCGTAATTGGCAAGGGGTTCTCCCATGCCCATGAAAACGACGTTGGAAAGCCTTGCTTCCTTTTCTTCGGGTTTTCCGGCTGCTTCCATTTGTATCTGGTGGCGGATATCCCTAACCTGAGCTACAATCTCTCCCGTGGAGAGATTGCGGGTGAAACCATTCTTTGCGGTCATGCAGAACCGGCAGTTCTGGGCACAGCCCACCTGGGAGGAAATGCACAGGGTATGGTGATCCTTTTCCGGAATGAGAACGGATTCAATTAAGTGTCCGTCATTGAGCCGGAAGACAAATTTTCTTGAGCCGTCTCTGGAAAGGGCCACATTATCAATGTGCAGACGGGAGAGACGGAAAATGTTTTCAAGGTCTTTGCGGAGCTGTTTTCCCACATCTGTCATGGATTCAAAGCTGTCAGCCTGATGCAGGTAGAGCCATTTATGTATCTGGTTTGCCCGGAAGGCTGGCATACCCTCTGCCGTAAAATATTCCCGGAGTTCGGGAAGGGTGAAGTCCAGGATGTCTGGGTTTACTGTTTCTTTTTTTATCATAATCCGGAGTCTTTAGGTTTTCTGGTGGGCGCTGGCATGGGCCTTGCCTGATTTGGGTTGACTTATCACCCTTTGCCCGTTAAATTCAAGCTTTTGATTGGACCCTTAGGATGACTTTTCATGTTTGACAGTTTAAACGAAAGATTAGGCAGCGTTTTTAAATCCCTCAAGGGCAGGGGAAAGCTGACCGAAGCCCATATTGAAGATGGTATGAAAGAAGTGCGTATGGCGCTTCTGGAAGCCGATGTTCACTATCGTGTGGTCAAGCAGTTTGTGGCCGATGTCAAGGCCCGTTCCCTGGGACGGGAAGTGATGGAAAGCCTGACTCCGGGTCAGCAGGTGGTAAAGATTGTCTATGAGGAGCTTACAAGCCTCATGGGGGAGGCCAGTGTACCTCTGGATCTTTCGGGTCCGAAACCCGCAGTTATCATGCTTGTGGGCCTGCAGGGTGCAGGTAAAACAACTACTGCAGGGAAGCTGGCCCTTTACCTGCGTAAGGCAGGTAAAAAACCCTATCTGGTACCAGCAGATGTTTACCGGCCTGCGGCCATTGAGCAGTTGCAGAAGCTGGCCGGGGAAATCGGGGTTCCTGTTTATCCTTCCGAAAGCAGCTCAGATCCCCTTGATATCTGCCTTAATGCCAGAGAAGATGCCAGAAAACAGGGTTGTGACGTGCTTCTGGTGGATACGGCGGGCAGGCTTCATGTGGATGAAACCCTGATGGCTGAGCTGGTCCGTATCCGGGAGAAGATGATCCCTTCGGATATTCTTCTGGTGGCCGATGCCATGACGGGTCAGGATGCCGTAAAAATGGCCTCTGCCTTTGATCAGGATCTGGGTATTGGCGGTATTATCCTCACCAAGACAGATGGGGATGCCAGAGGGGGGGCAGCCCTTTCCATACGTTCGGTTACCGGGCGTCCGGTTAAGTTTGTTGGTACGGGAGAGAAAATTTCCGCTCTGGATCTTTTTCATCCGGATCGTATGGCATCCCGAATTCTTGGGATGGGAGACACCCTTTCTCTCATCGAAAAAGCCCAGGAGATGGTGGATGAAAAGCAGGCTGCCGATCTGGAGCGCAAGCTCAGGAAAAATGAGTTCACCCTTGAAGATTTCCGGGATCAGTTGTTGCAGGTCCGTAAGATGGGGCCCATCGGAGATCTTCTGAAAATGTTGCCCGGTGTGAATGAAAAGGCACTGGGCAAGATGAATATTGATGAACGGGAACTGGTCCGGGTGGAGGCTATCATTAATTCCATGACGCCGGAAGAACGCAGGCGCCATGCCATTATTAACGGTTCCCGGAGAAAACGCATTGCCCGGGGGAGTGGTACCCGGGTGCAGGATGTGAATCAGCTTTTGAAAAACTACACCCAGACCATGAAAATGGTCAAAAAACTGAACAAGGGTGGCTTAAAGGGCATGCGCGGCATGCGTGGCATGCTTCCCTTCTAAAAAGATCGTTGCAAGGAGACTGAAAAAGATGGCAGTAAAAATCAGAATGACCCGGATGGGCACCAAGAAAAAACCTTTCTACCGCATTGTGGTTGCGGATTCCGAAGCCCGCCGTGATGGTCGTTTTATCGAGATTGTGGGTACTTATAACCCCCTGAGAGATCCTGCTGAAATCACAGTGAAGGACGAGCGGGTACGCTACTGGCTGGGTGAGGGTGCAATTCCTTCGGATACCGTTCGTAGTATTCTTAAGAAAAGCGGCGTTACGGATTCGGCCTCTGCATGATGCGGTGTGTTGTTTTTCGTAAGCCTTCCTCTGTCCTAATGTTGGTACTGCAAGGAGATGCGCGATGAAAGAGCTGATCGATTATATCGCTAAGGCTTTGGTGGATCATCCGGATCAGGTGGCGGTTTCAGAAATTGAAGGAAATCAGACATCTGTTCTGGAACTGAAGGTGGCCAAAGAGGATCTGGGGAAGGTCATTGGCAAGCAGGGGCGCACGGCCCGTGCCATGCGGACGATTCTGAGTGCAGCCTCGGCCAAGGTAAAAAAACGCACAGTTCTTGAGATTATTGAGTAAAACTCTCCTGGGATACGGGATGAGCAGCAGGAATTGATTTTTAAACGTATTCCGGGATGAAGGAAAAGATGAAACCTGTACGGATAGGAAAGATTGTGGGAACCCATGGTCTTGCGGGTAACCTGAAGGTGTATTCCGATGCCGCATCCCTTTCCGTCTATACGGACTGTGGTCCCCTCTGGATTCGTGAGAAAAAGGGCGTGGACCCCAACCGTATTTTTCGGGTACTTCAGGTACAAGTCCATAAAGGGCCTGTACTTTTGTTGCGTTTTGAGGGTATTACAGACTGCAATGCTGCACAGGATCTGGTCGGAGGTATTGTTTTTGCTGATCAGGACCGTTTTCCGGATCCCGGAGATGGCTACTATTACTGGAGTGATCTTATGGGACTGGAGGTACGCACGCAGGAAGGTTTTTCCCTTGGGAAGATCCGGGGCATTATGGAAACCGGAGCCTATGATCTTCTGGATGTGGTGGGTCCCGATAAAGAATATGCGGTGCCGGCCCATCCGGACTGGGTCTGTGATGTGCTTTTGGAAGAAGGTTATATTATTGTCCGGCTTCCGGAAGGGTTTCTTGATCTGTGAACAGTATGCCTTCTCCGTTTCATTATGCTGCTTTATCCATTTTTCCGGAGATGTTCGATGGTTTCTGGTCTACGGGTATGGTTCGCAGAGCCATTATGGGCGGGTTTATTACGGGAAAAGCCGTGGATCTGAGGGCCTTTGCCGAGGGTGTTCATAAGGTCACCGATGACAAGCCCTATGGCGGTGGATGTGGTATGGTGATGAAGCCAGAGCCACTCATGAAGGGGATTGCCCATCTCCAAAGTGAGATGCCAGGTGCACCTGTGATTGTCATGACCCCGCAGGGGCAGCCTTTTTCCCAGTCCCTTGCCGAGGATCTGGCGCGGGAAAAAGGAATGATTATGGTCTGTGGCCGCTATGAAGGCATGGATGAACGTGCCTGTATAAAGGCTGACATGGAACTTTCCATCGGGGACTATGTCCTGACCGGTGGAGAGCTTGCTGCCATGGTTGTTATGGATGCGGTGATCCGGCTTATCCCCGGAGTTCTGGGGGGAGAAGATTCTGCTGAGAAGGAATCTTTTTCTGAAGGATTGATTGAGTATGCCCATTATACCCGGCCTCCGGTGTATGAAGGCATGGAGGTTCCTGCTGTGCTTCTTTCGGGAAATCATAGGGCCATTGATTCATGGCGTCTGGAAACCTCTTTGAAACGGACTTTTCTGAAACGGCCCGATCTTTTGGAAGACCGGAGTTTCAGCAGGGAGGAGCGCAGTATCCTCCAAAAATGGAGCCGGGAGATTGCACGCCTTGCCGATAACTGAACTTTATATGGCCCTTGTGCATTATCCCGTGACCAACAAGAACGGGGAAACCATTGCATCGGCGGTGACCAACCTGGATCTTCATGATATGGCGCGTTCCTGCAAAACCTATGGTGTGCGCCGTCTGTTCGTGATTACCCCCTTAGAAGACCAGAAACGCCTGGTGGAACGCATTGCTGGGCACTGGACAAAGGGTGTGGGTGGAATGCATAACCCGGACAGAAAAGAAGCTTTGTCTCTTATTCATCTCTGCCATGATATGGAAGAGGCGGTTGAGGCCGTCAAGGAAGATCTGGGGTGCAGGCCCATGGTGGTTGCTACAACGGCCAGATCCTCTGAGCAGGCACTTTCCCATGGGTCACTGAGGGCAATGATTAGCGGAGGGCAGGCCTGCCTTCTTGTATTTGGAACTGCATGGGGACTCGCTGAACCCCTGATGTTGTCTGCGGACCGGATTCTGGAACCAGTCCGCGGGGCTGCAGCATATAATCACCTTTCGGTGCGTTCCGCAGCAGCCATTTTGCTGGACCGGCTGGTTGGAGAGCCGCTGGAAGGAAAAGACATTTAACGGATGCGGGGCATACCCGCAAAGCTTGGAGAGAATCAAATGAATATCATTGAAAGACTGGAACAGGAAAGCATGCGCCTTGATATGCCTGCCTTCGGTGCGGGAGATACGGTGAACGTGCATGTTAAGATTAAAGAAGGGGAGAAGCAGCGCATCCAGATTTTTAAAGGTGTGGTGATTTGCCGTAAGCGTGGTAATCTTCCCCAGGCATCTTTTACCGTACGTAAAATTTCCGGTGGTGTGGGTGTGGAACGTGTTTTTCCTCTGCACTCCCCCATTATTGATAAAGTTGAAGTGGTGACCCGTGGGCGTGTACGCCGTGCGAAGATCTACTATCTCCGGAATCTTCGGGGCAAGGCTGCCCGCATCAAGGAAAAGGGATCTTATTGATCTCTCTCTTCCCCTGCCGGTATGTGCCGGCAGGGGGGATAGCGGGATAGATATGTACAGTTTTGAATCCATGTGCCATGAAAAGGGTTTTTCATGCATAGCAGGTGTGGATGAGGCCGGCAGGGGACCCCTGGCCGGCCCTGTTGTTTCTGCTGCGGTGATTTTACGTACGGACTATGATCTGCCCGGCCTTAATGATTCCAAAAAGCTCAGTGAATCCCGCAGAAAAGATCTTTTTGCACGCATTCCTTCCCAGTGTCTTGCCATTGGTATAGGTATTGTTTCTGAGCTCAGGATTGATGAAATCAATATTCTCCGGGCTTCCCTGGAGTCCATGGTGCTTGCCGTGAACAATCTTTCTGTTTCACCTGATTTTTTACTGATAGATGGAAAATTCACCCTGGAACTTCCTTTGGGCCAGCAGGCCATTGTGGGTGGAGACGGAAAATCTGCGAGCATTGCAGCGGCTTCTGTTGTGGCCAAGGTGACAAGGGATGAGATCATGAAAGAGCTGGATAAAGAATATCCCGGATACGGGCTGGCCCGTCATAAGGGTTATCCCACCCGCAGCCACAAGGATGCCATTGCCCGAATGGGTGTGCTGCCCGTTCACCGGCGTTCTTTCAGGGGAGTTAGTGAGTTTGTCCGATGAGTGGTCTTTTTTCCCGGATCAAAGGGCAGGCTGCGGAAAGGGTAGCCTGTGATTTTCTTAAGAAGGCTGGCTTTTGTATTCTTGCAAATAATTTCAGGAGCCGTTTCGGGGAAATAGATATAGTGGCCAGGCAAGGGGAGATCCTTGTTTTTGTAGAAGTGAAGGCCCGGAGTTCATCCGCTTATGGTACGGCCTTTGAGACGGTGGACAGGAGAAAGCAGCAGAAAATTATCCGCACCGCCCTTTTTTATCTCAGTCGGAAATCTCTGGATAATCCTTATATACGTTTTGATGTGATTGCGGTGAATGCCAATGGACAATGTTTCCACATCCCTGATGCCTTTTGCCCTGAAGAATGATGGGGTAAAGCCCGGCCATCTTTATATTGTTTCCACCCCCATAGGAAATCTGGGGGACATTACCTTCAGGGCCCTTGATGTCCTTGCATCGGTGGATAGGGTGGCTGCCGAGGATACCCGTAATACAGCCCGGCTTCTGGCCCGTTTCAACATTCAGAAACCCATGGTATCCCTGCATGAACATAATGAGGTTTACCGCAGTCAGATCCTTGTGGAGGCCCTGCGACAGGGAGAGTCCATTGCTCTGGTTTCCGATGCAGGAACTCCTTCCCTTTCTGATCCGGGTTTTGTTCTGGTCCGGGAGGTTCTCGCTGCGGGTCTGCCCCTTGTGCCTGTCCCCGGTGTTTCTGCCGCTGTCACCCTGATGAGTGTATCCGGGCTTCCCACGGACAGTTTTACATTCTGCGGGTTTCCACCCAAAAAAGCCGGTCGCAGGCGAAGGTGGCTTCAGGATCTTTCCGAAATCCGGTTTCCCCTCATTTTTTATGTTTCTCCCCACAGCCTGATGGTATTCCTTGAGGAGCTTCTGGATATTTTTGGAAACCGTCATGGGGTTCTGGGTCGGGAGATGACCAAGATGTATGAGGAATATATTCGGGGGCCTTTATCAGAGATTGCAGGGGAACTGAAGACCCGGGAGAAAATCCGGGGGGAATGTTCCCTCATGGTGGCCGGCAGAGAAGATAGTGAAGTTTGTGATGAAGGTGAAGGCCCGGAGGATCTGGACGCCCTCATTATAAAAGCCCTTGAGGATGGCATGGAGAAACCCTCTGCACTTGCAAAGCGGCTTGCCGGAAGTCTTGGCATGGACCGCAAGGATCTTTATGCGCGTATTCTTGAGATGAAAACTGATTCCTGATTCCATAAAGATTGTAATTGTTCAGCACAATTTTTCTTTGGCAAATGGAGTACCATAAATCAGGAGCATAGACAACCGGGCTATTTGTTCGTGACGCAATCTTATTCGGGAGCTTCTTGTCCTGTGCGGAAGCGGCAAAAACTCCCCGCCACAGGCAGGATAAGCTTTTTTATTACCATGGCAGGCTTAAGCACGCTGCCTTTGTGGCGGCTCAGACAGTTTGCCGCTTCTTTCGCACAGGCCTTCAAAGCTCTGATCCGAAACGATTGCAATGTCACTCGCAAACAGCCCGATTGTCTTTTTATGGAGTCAGGTTTTTGAAATTAATGACTGAATAATTACTAAAGATCAGACAATAAAAAAACCGGCCCCTTTCCTTATGTAAGGAAGGCAGCCGGTTTTTTTATGTTTTATCCCTGGTTCCTGTTACTTCAGGAAGGTATAGGGATATTTTGTGTGGTCTTCGTACTGGTCATGAATGATGGCTACAACGTCTTCCACAAAGACAAGTTCTTCATTGGTGGGGATCATGAAGACCTTCACCTTGGAGTCCGGCGTGGAGATTTCCGTTTCTCCATGCTTGCTGAAGGTGCTCATGTTCTTTTCCTTGTCGATCTTGATTCCGAAGAATTCAAGGCCTTCAAGGGTTTTCTGACGGATAAGACCGGAGTTTTCACCTACACCTGCGGTAAAGACAATGGCATCTACACTACCAAGGGCAAAGGCATATTCCCCTGCGGATTTACGCAGCTTGTACGCTTCCATTTCAATGGCAAGCTTGCAGCGGGAATCTCCGGCTTCGGCGGCTTCTTCTATGTCCCTGCGGTCGGTGAATTTGCCGGTGATGCCGAGAACACCGGATTTTTTGTTCAGGAGGTTATCCATGTAGCGGGGGCCGACATCAAGACGCTGCATCATGAACATGGGAATGGCAGGGTCGATGTCACCGCAGCGTGTTCCCATGATGGCTCCGGCAAGGGGAGTAAAGCCCATGGTGGTGTCTATGGAGAGGCCTTTTTTGATGGCAGAGCAGGAAACGCCGTTACCGATGTGCAGGGTTATAATATTGCATTCGTTAGCATTCTTGCCCATGAGTGCAGCTGCACGCTTGGATACATAGAGATGGCTGGTTCCGTGGAAGCCGTAGCGGCGTACGGAAAAATCTTTATACCACTCGTAGGGAAGGGCATAGAGATAGGCATGTTCCGGCATGCTCTGGTGGAAGGCCGTGTCAAAGATGGCTACATGGGGAATTTTGGGCATGGCAGTACGGGCGGCCCGGATACCTACAAGGTTGGCCGGATTGTGCAGAGGAGCCAGATGGGAAACGGCCGCAATGTGGTTGATCACGTCATCGGTAATGAGAACGCTCTGGTTGAACTGCTCACCGCCATGGACGACCCGGTGGCCTACGGCAGAGATTTCTTCCATGCTTTCGATTACAGTACCTTCACCGGTGGTCAACGCGTTGATAATCCATTGAATTGCTGTTTCATGGTTGTCAATGGCATACTTGATTTTCTTTTTGTAATCTTTGTTGGGTACTTTGTGTTCAATGAAGGAGTCGCCAATGCCGATACGCTCTACCACGCCGGTGGCAATGACTTCTTTGTTCGTCCAGTCAAAAAGCTGGTATTTAAGCGAGGAGCTTCCGCAGTTAAGGGCAAGAATTTTCATGGGGCATCTCTTCTTTCTTCTTTTCGGGTTAGTCGGCCTGTACGGCAGTAATGGCCGTTACATTAACAATATCCATATATTTACAACCCCTTGAGAGGTCATTTACCGGTTTTGCAAGGCCTTGAATAATGGGTCCTATGGCTTCGGCACCGCCCAGGCGTTCAACAAGCTTGTATCCGATATTTCCTGCCTGAATATCAGGGAATATCAAAACATTTGCTTCTCCTGGGATGGGGCTTCCCGGAGCTTTTTTGGCCCCTACGGAAGCAAGGAGGGCTGCATCTGCCTGAAGCTCACCGTCAGCCTGAAGGTCCGGGCGGTTGGTTTTGAGAATTTCCACGGCCTGGGTTACCTTGTCTACGTACTCATGCTTTGCGCTTCCCTTTGTGGAAAAAGAGAGCATGGCTACTTTAGGTGTAGTTTCAAGGAAAGACTGGCATGAGTCTGCGGAAGCAGAGGCAATTTCTGCAAGCTTGGTGGCATCAGGATCAATGTTAACGGCGCAGTCTGCAAAAATAAGGGTGCCATCCACGCCGAAATTTTTGTGGGGTGTGACCATTATAAAGCAGCTGGAAACGGTTTTCATGCCCGGCTTGGTGCCAATAACCTGAATGGCAGCCCGGAGTACATCTCCTGTGGTATTTTTTGCCCCTGCCACGGCACCGTCTGCAATGCCAAGCTTTACCATCATGGCCCCGAAAAAGAGGGGATCTTTCATGGTTTCATTGGCTTTTTCAGGGGTTATACCCTTGGCTTTGCGCATTTCAAAAAATTCTGCTGCAAATTTTTCCCTGAGTTCACTGGTTGCAGGATCAATGAGACGGCAGCGAAGGGGGTAACCTTTTTCGTTAAATGCCTTTTCAAGGGCTTTTTCATCCCCGAGAATTACCAGTTCTTTGACAAGACCGTTTTCCATGATGGTATGGGCCGCATCAATGGTACGTTCGTCATCTCCTTCGGGGAGAACAATGGTTTTTTGTTTTTCTTTGGCAGTAGCCCAGAATTTTTCCATCAATGACATCATGAATCTCCTTTTAAGCAAGCCGGAGTGCCGTGCAGGTTTTATTTGTGAGTTCCCGTTCCGGGGATTTTTCTGCACCTGTGCCGGGTTTGCGGGTTCCCGCAGGAACCGTTTTGGGAAAAAATAATGAAATAAAAATATGACTATCGTATCCCTGTGGCCGGGAATACGGAAAAGCCTGTGAAAGCTATCTTTTTTTGAACTGGATAATATATATTGATGTGTCTGTTTTGAACTGTTTTATACATGGATCTCTTCTGTTTTTTATTTTATGTTGCAGTGCATCTAAAAATCAGAGAAAAAATATAATTGGATTCATGGTTAAGTGCAACAGGAAAAAAGATTCTGTCGTTTAGTGTTTTAAGACACCATGCCATTTTACAGATTCTCTCTTTCAAAAGATGGGCCTTGCGTCAAGCTCTCTTTTTGGTCTTTGTGCCTGTCCGGGAGGATGTTTTGCTTTTGTTTCGGTTTTTTTAACTCTCACGGTCAATGCTCCAGTCTTTTTCAGACAGCATTTTGAGGAGTAAAAAATGTGTGCCGGCATGGTATTGAGCCTGGTTATTTTGTATGGCAGGGTTTTATCAGTCGGTCTTTGTCTCTATTTTTAAGTTTACCTTTGCCTGGCAAGGTATGGGCGCATAAAATTTATTGCGCAGGAGGGTGCTGAATATCCCTGGTTAAGCATGGGGAAGCAGTTTTTTTTAAAATTTATATTTTGGATGAAGAGATTGTCTGATTTAATATCCGTGCCCGAATGTTGTGAATGTAAATTAGAGTTGTGAAGTGCCTGGAGGTTTGCTGGACTTCTGTTTATGGGGCTTTTAAAATGATTTAAGCAAAGGCACAGGGTGTCATATGATATTGGCATAGTTGACAGACTTTTTTGAATATATATAGTTGTCTGTGTATCGGTGATGTCTGATACAATTATAGTTGACACTGCATGGGCATTGGTCTAGTGTGGTCGCCCTGAATCGTGTCAGGGGAGCTCAGGCATCGGCCTGTGTGGTTTTTCCCTTGTCGTGCAATGCCCGACAAGGGGCCAACTTGGTACAGGTTTTTAGTGTTTACTTCTGTTTTAGCAGAGGTACAGGCTTTATTCACTGTGCCGGAATTCGGATTCCTTCTTTTGTTAAGAATCCACATAAATGGTGAGTACTATGCAAGTTGACCGCTCATTCATCAGGGAAGTAGAAGAGCGGAGCGGCCAGCGGTTTGGAGCCTGTTTCCATTGTATGGCCTGTTCCGGTGGTTGTCCCGTTTCTGATATCATGGATTATCTGCCCAACCAGATTGTTCGGATGATGCAGCTTGGTTTGCGCAAAGAGGTGCTGGAGAGCCGTGCCATCTGGGTCTGTGTCGGTTGCTACAGTTGTGTGTCCCAGTGTCCGAATCGTATACATATACCTTACATGATGGATGCTTTGCGTGAGCTGGCCCTGGAAGAGGGTGTTAAGATAGGTGAGCCGGACATCTGGACCTTCCACAGGGAATTTCTGAAGCAGGTGGATAAGAGAGGACGAGTCTATGAGCTGGAGTTCATGGCCCGCTACAAGCTTTCTACCAT
The DNA here is from genome assembly GCF_006175995.1 of Desulfobotulus mexicanus. NCBI lineage: Bacteria > Pseudomonadati > Thermodesulfobacteriota > Desulfobacteria > Desulfobacterales > Desulfobacteraceae > Desulfobotulus > Desulfobotulus mexicanus. The sequence continues at coordinate 36,552 of NZ_VDMB01000007.1, read as the reverse complement.
GAGTCTTTTCAGCGATATGGGTTCAGGCATGAAGATGCTTCTGAATGGTCGCCTGGAACTCTTTCCCCACACAGTAAAAAAGCTTCATGAAGTCCGTAAGATCAGGGAGGTCTGTTATGGAAAAAAATGAAAAAAAATCTGATCTGGAGGCTACTCCGCATCCGAGAATATATTACTATCCAGGCTGTTCCCTGATGTCCACGGCCCGTGATTTGGGAGATTCGCTTTTTCAGATGGCCCGCCTTGTGGGGTCATGGCTGGAAGAGCTCAATGACTGGAACTGTTGCGGAGCTTCTCCTGCCCACAGTGTGAATCAGAACTATGCTCTCCTCCTTGCCGGGCGGAATCTGGTTCTGGCTGAACGTCAGGGGATCAGGGATCTTTTTGTGATATGTCCCAGCTGTTTTGTCCGTCTGCGTACGGCAGAAAAAACCCTGATTGCGGAACCCGATAAAAATGACCTTTTGGAAGAGGCTGTGGGGAAACGCTACCAGGGTTCTGTCCGCCTGCGTTTTTTCCTTGAAGTAGGCAGCGCCAGCCAGATGAATGTTTTCAGGGAGGCTGTGATCAATCCATTGAAGGGCCTTAAGGGGGTCTTGTATTTTGGCTGTCTTCTCACCCGGCCTGAATGGATCACAGGTTTTGATGTGCTTCCCTATGAGGATGAGCTGCGCAGCTTTGTGGAAGCGCTGGGGGTTGAGACCCTGGACTGGGGTTATGGAAAGCAGTGCTGTGGTGCCCATCTGGCTCTGACCAAGCCGGACCATGTGGACACCCTTGTGGATCGCATCAGGGACCATGCCCGCAGGGTTGGGGCCAATTGCATGATTTCCTTCTGTCCGCTATGCCAGGTGAATATGGAGCTAAGAGGTAAAAATTCCGAGCCCCTTCCTGTTTTCTATGTGTCTGAACTTATTGGTATGGCCTGCCGTCTGCCCAGAACGGAAAAGTGGATACGCAAGCACCTTGTGGATCCGCGGGAACTTCTGGCGGAACATAATCTTCTATGATTTGATATTGTGAAGGTTAAGCTTCGTTTTTTTCGGAAGTTAAAGGCTCTTCTTAATCCTTAGGGATTTTGAAGGGCCTTTATTGTTTTTATGATGGGTTTTTATGTCTTGAATGTCCCGTCTTTTCGTTATATTCATTTGGACTGATTTTTTGACTTTCTTTGGGGTTGGTCTTTCCGGCAGAAGTGTTAAAGGGTTTTCTTTTGGAAATTTTCAAGGAGAATGGGCATGACAGAAGAAGGTGTTAAAAAAAAACGGGAAGATGTTTTTCCGAATATTGATTTTACAACCTTTATTCTTTCGCTTAATGCTTCTGCCCTGGTACATCTTGGGATTGTGGAGGACCCTGGAACAGGTCAGAGGCGGCGGAATATGGATCTTGCAAAACAGACCATTGATGTCCTTGCTATGCTTGAAGAAAAAACCAGGGGCAATCTGAAGGAAGATGAAGAGCGTCTCTTTCATCATCTTCTGCAGGATCTGCGGTTGCGCTATGTTGCCAGTGAAAAAACTTCGTGATGTTTTTTCTGTCTGATATCTGCAAATTTTAAGAAACGGAGGTTTTTTATGTTACCCGATGAAAAAAGGAGTGCAGGCAGGCCTTCAGGCCGTCAGGCCGTTTTTTTTCTTGCAGGTTTTCTTGCCTTGTTTTTTTGCTTTTTTGCAGTGCAATCTCATGCTCTTCTGAGGCCGGACAGCTTCACTGTTCTGGCGGAGAAGGCGGGTGGGGCCGTGGTGAATATACGCACGGAAAAAACGACTCAGTCCCAGGACCGGGTTTTCAGGCATTTCTTTGAAAGTCCCTTTGGTGAGAATGATCCCTTTGAGGAGTTCTTCAGGCGTTTTCATGGTGATAACAATCCCCAGCGTGAATTCCGTCGGCAGAGCCTCGGATCTGGTTTTATGATCAGTGAGGACGGCTATATTGTAACAAATAATCATGTGATTGAGGGTGCCGATAAAATTCGGGTGAAGCTGAAGGACGGGGAAGAATATGATGCCCGGATTGTGGGAAGGGATCCCAAGACTGATCTGGCGCTGATACGCATTGAGGCGGATAAGAAATTCCCCTACATCTCCATGGGAGATTCCAGCACTTTGAGGGTTGGCGAGTGGGTCATGGCCATTGGCAGTCCTTTCGGGCTGGAGCAGACCGTAACCGCAGGGATTGTCTCGGCCAAAGGTCGTGTTCTCGGGTCAGGCCCCTATGATGATTTCATACAGACCGATGCTTCCATCAATCCAGGGAATTCCGGTGGGCCACTTCTTAATCTGGATGGCGAGGTGGTGGGCATCAATACGGCCATCGTTTCTTCGGGGCAGGGGATAGGTTTTGCCATTCCCGTTAATCTTGCAAAGGGTATTATCGCACAGCTGAAGGCCAGCGGTTCCGTAACCCGGGGATGGATGGGGGTGGAAATTCAGCCGCTTGACCCGGCCATGGCGTCCTACCATGGCATGAAGGAAGCAAAGGGGGTCTTTGTGGTTCGTGCCATTGAGGGAGATCCTGCCCATCGTGCTGGAATAAGGGGCGGAGATATTATTACCCGAATCAATGGGCAGCAGGTGGAGGATACCAAGGATCTGATTCTTAAGGTGGCAGCCGCCAAGGTGGGTGAAACCATTGAGGTGACTGTGGTGCGTTCCGGAAAAGAAAAAAAGCTGGGTGTGACTGTGGCACGCAGGGATGATGCTGGAGAGCTGAAGAAGGAAAGTCCTCCTGAGCCTTCAGCAACGGAAGATGCACTGGGACTGTCTCTGCGGGTGCTGGATGAGAATATGGCAGAGCGTATGGGTGTGGACAGGGATGCCGGTCTTCTGGTTGCAGGTGTTTCAGAAGGCAGTGCTGCCGACAAGGCTGGCCTGCGGCGGGGAGACCTGATCATGGAGATTAATCATAAAAAAATGGATTCCCTGAAAGCCTATGAAGCGGTTCTGAAAAAGGCCAAAAAAAAGGAGCGTCTTCAGTTTCTGATTCAGAGAAGGGGTCAGTTCCTTGTAATCTCAATGGATCGTGAGGGTTGATTTGTGGACTTTTTGACCCGGCACATCAGGGCACCTGCAAAGGTTAATCTTATACTTCGGATAACGGGTAAGCGGATTGACGGGTATCATGAGCTGCAGTCTCTGATGTGTCCCATTGCGCTCTGGGATGAACTTTGGCTCTCCTGCGGCAGGCCTGGCATCCGGATTCATGTGAAAAACGGGAATGGTCTGGTGCCTGACAACTCTGAAAACCTCGCTGTCCGGGCTGCAGAAATTTTTTATGATGCTGCCAAGATACAGTCGGCACTGGATATTGAGATGGAAAAAAACATTCCTGTGGCAGCAGGTCTGGGTGGAGGGTCCAGTGATGCCGCTGCAGTGCTGATGGGTTTGAATGAGATTTATGGTTTTCCGCTTTCCCAGTCACTTCTTTTCAGTCTTGCTTCGGGGCTGGGTGCTGATGTCCCGTTTTTTTTAATGCGGGGTGCCGCCTGGGCCGAAGGTATTGGTGATCAGCTGGAATCCTTCAGGAAGATACAGCCATTATACATGGTTCTGGTGAATCCCAATGCTCCGCTTTCAACGGCGGCTGTCTACAAAAACCTGAAATGGGGATTGACAAAAGAAGGAATAAAAACTAAAAAACCTCATTTTGAAGAGACCCTCATGGATCCTGTGCCATGGCTTTTCAATGATCTTGAGTCTGTGGCTGCTTCCATGTGTCAGGAAGTGGTCCGTATCAGGGAGGCAGTTCTTGAAGCAGGCGCATCCGGGGTTCTCATGTCCGGTAGTGGGCCTACGGTATTTGGTCTTTTTAATGATCAGAAAGCAGCTGTGGAAGCAGAATCTTTCCTCTCGGTGCACTTTAAGCACTGGCGGGTTGTAGCGACGCAGCTCATGCCCTGAAGATTTACAGGCTTTGTGCTTTCTGGGGCGTCGTCAAGCGGTAAGACACAGGATTTTGATTCCTGCATTCGGAGGTTCGAATCCTCCCGCCCCAGCCATTTAGAAAACTCATGTTCCAGCATAAAATTGTGTAAACATATCAGATCGGATTGCAGAAAAAATGGAAGAGCTTGTTTTATTTGCGGGGAATTCAAACCCGCTTCTGGCATCCCGGATAGCAGATTATGTAGGAAAACCTCTGGGCTGCGCAAAGGTAACTAATTTCAGTGATGGAGAAATCCAGATTGAAATTCAGGAAAACGTGCGCGGTCGGGATGTCTATATTATTCAGTCCACCTGCAAGCCCGTGAATGATAACCTTGTGGAACTTCTGCTTATGCTGGATGCGGTGAAGAGATCCGCAGCCAGGCGTATTGCTGCAGTAATTCCCTATTTTGGTTATGCCCGGCAGGATAAGAAGGTTGCGCCCAGGGTTCCCATCAGTGCCAAGCTGGCAGCTGACATGCTGATGGCAGCAGGAGCTAACCGGGTGATCACCATGGATCTCCATGCTGGACAGATTCAGGGCTTTTTCGATTGTCCTGTAGATAATCTTTATGCTGCCCCTGTACTCAGGGACTATGCAAAGAGGGTTTTTGGCGCAACGCCTGAAGATATTGCGGATCTGGTTATTGTGTCTCCCGATGCGGGTGGCGTTGAACGGGCAAGGGCCTTTGCCAAGAGGCTGAATGCGGACTGGGCCATTGTTGATAAAAGGCGGGATGTGCCCAACAAGGCCCAGGCCATGGCAGTCATAGGTAATGTTGCAGATAAGAATGTGATTATTCTGGATGATATGGCAGATACAGCGGGAACCTTGACAGAGGCGGCAAGGGCCCTGGATGAAAAGGGTGCAAGGTCCATTCATGCTTTCTGTACCCATCCTGTTTTATCCGGTCCTGCTGTGGACCGCATAGAACATTCGCCCATTCAGACACTGGTGGCAACGGATAGTATTCCTTTGAGTAAAGAAGCTCTGGAATCGGATAAAATTCATATTCTTTCCATTGCAGATCTGGTGGGGGAAGCCATTATCCGCAGTCATCGCGGAGATTCGGTAACCTCGCTTTTTGTGTGACAGACGATCTTATGTGGGTGTAGACCTGAAGGAGAAAAAAACTTTGGAATTTTTGACTTTGAACGCGGAAAACCGCGAGGCAACAAAAAAAGGTATCTGCAGAAGACTGCGGATGGATGGTAAGATCCCTGCGGTTCTGTACGGCCGCAAGGTTGAAAGCAGGGATCTGACAATCTCTGTTAAGGAACTTGAGGATGCCATAAAGAAAAGCAGAACCCGTGAGCTGTTTTTTGATATTCAGCTTGGCGATGGTACCTGTAAGGCAATGATGAAGGATTTTCAGAAAGATCCCATGAACGGAGATTTTGTTCATGCTGATTTTTATGCCCTTGAGATGGACCGTAAAATTACTGCCAAAGTGAATCTGAGTGTTTCAGGAATACCCAAAGGCGTGGATATGGGCGGAACCCTTAAGATTTTTCAAAAAATGGTTACGGTCCGCTGTCTGCCTGATGCAACCCCTGAGAACATTGTTGTGGATATAAAAGATATCGGTCTTGGAAAAACTTTATATCTGAAAAATGTTGAGGTTCCCGAAGGTGTGGAACTGATAGTGGATGGCAATGCACCCCTTGCCATGGTTGCGGTTCCCAGAGGAGCTGCGGTTTCAGCAGGTGCAGAAGAATAATAGGGACGCTTTTTTGTGTCCTGCAATAATAAAGGGCATTCCCTATGAATGTTAAAGGGCCAATGATGGTTGCTGGCCTGGGGAACCCCGGTCTTCGATATGCAGCAACCCGTCATAATGCAGGGTTTCAGGTTGTGGAATCCCTCGGGGAATGGGGTTCCATATCTCTGGACAAGAAAAAATTTGATGCTGAATTCGGGCGGGGGCGGATGGGAGGATGTGATGTCCTTCTGGTCAGGCCCCAGTCCTACATGAACCGGAGTGGTATACCGGTTCAGAAGCTGTGCAACTTCTTTGATGTGGCAGTTTCGAATCTTGTTGTCGTATATGATGACATTGATCTTCCCCTTGGGCGGATACGTATCCGTGAAAAAGGGGGGCATGGTGGGCACAACGGAATCAGATCCCTGATCGAACAGTTGGGAACCCGGGATTTTTCCAGGGTACGTATCGGTGTCGGACGACCGGAAGGGGAACAGGACGTTGCCGATTACGTACTCAGTGGTTTTTCAAAACAGGAAAAGGAAATCTGGCTCCGCGTGGTTGAAAAGGCGAGGGAGGCTGTCTGCTGCATTCTGCAGGAGGGGTTTTCGGTCGCTATGCAAAAGTATCAATTGTAGTTTTCTGTTCAACCTAACTCTTTGATGGAGGAAAGCATGGAATTTGTAATGGGGAACATCCCGCTGGTGTGTGCACTGGTCGGGGGGCTCGGCATTCTGTTTGCATTGATCCTTGCAGGGCTTGTTAAAGCAGCCCCTGCCGGTGATGAAAAAATGGCTGCCATTGCCCAGGCTATTCAGGAAGGCTCCATTGCCTATCTGAATCGTCAGATGAAAAGTATTGCTGTAGTAGGTTCTGTAATCGCAGTGGTAATCTTTGTTGCTCTGGGTGCCATGAGTGCTCTGGGCTTCATCATTGGTGCCGTAGCTTCTTATGTGGCTGGCTATATCGGAATGCGTGTTTCCGTTATTGCCAACGTACGTACTGCAGAAGCTTCCAAGCACGGCCTGAACGCTGGTCTTTCCATGGCTTTCCGTGGTGGCACAGTAACAGGTATGATGGTTGCAGGTCTTGGTCTTGCTGCTACTGCTGGTCTGTATGCGGCTACCGCCAACATTCCTGCCCTGGTTGCCCTTGGTTTCGGTGGCTCCCTGATCTCCATCTTCGCCCGTCTGGGCGGTGGTATCTTCACCAAGGGTGCTGACGTTGGTGCTGACCTTGTGGGTAAGGTTGAATCCAATATTCCCGAGGATGATCCCCGTAACCCCGCAACCATCGCTGACAACGTAGGTGACAACGTAGGTGACTGTGCCGGTATGGCAGCTGACCTCTTTGAAACCTATGCCGTTACCCTGGTTGCCGCCATGTTCCTTGGTGACATTCTGTTCAATGGTAATGAAGCCATTATCATGCTGCCCCTGATTCTGGGAGCCATTTCCATTATTGCTTCCATCATTGCCAGCTTCTTTGTTCGTCTTGGTGCAAAGAGCGAGTACATCATGGGTGCTCTGTACAAAGGCATGTTCGGTTCTGCCATCATTGCAGCCATTGCCTTCTACTATGCCATTATGCACTTTATGGGTGACGTTGAAGGTGTTTCCGCCATCAGCCTGTACTACTCTGCCCTGATCGGTCTTGCCCTGACCGTACTTATTGTTATTATCACCGAGTACTACACCGGTATTTTCAAGCCTGTTAAAGACATTGCCCTGGCTTCAACTACTGGCCATGGCACCAACATCATTGCAGGTCTTGCCGTATCCATGCAGTCAACTGCTGCTCCTGTTCTTACCATCTGCCTTGGTATCTTCATGGCCCACAGCTTTGCCGGTCTTTATGGTATTGCCATTGCAGCTGTGTCCATGCTCTCCATGACCGGTATGGTTATTGCCATTGACGCCTATGGCCCCATCACCGACAACGCCGGTGGTATTGCTGAAATGGCTGGAATGGATGATTCCGTTCGTGCCGTCACCGATCCCCTGGATGCCGTTGGTAATACCACCAAGGCCGTAACCAAGGGTTATGCCATTGGTTCCGCTGGTCTTGCTGCTCTGGTTCTTTTTGCCTGCTATGTACAGGAATTTGCCGTACATGGTGGTGCAGATGCAGCACAGCTTCGTTTTGACCTTGCAGACGTGAATGTTATCATTGGTCTCTTCATCGGTGGTCTGCTGCCCTACCTCTTCGCTTCCATTGCCATGAGTGCTGTTGGTCGTGCCGGTGGTGCCGTTGTTGAAGAAGTACGTCGTCAGTTCCGTGAAATTCCTGGCATCATGGAAGGTACCGCCAAGCCTGATTATGCGGCCTGCGTGGATATCGTTACCAAGTTTGCCCTCAAGGAAATGATTGTTCCTGCACTTCTGCCCGTAATTGCCCCCATCGTTGTGGGTCTCCTGCTGGGCAAAATTGCTCTGGGTGGTATGCTCATCGGTTCCATTGTTACAGGTCTCTTCGTGGCCATCTCCATGACCACTGGTGGTGCTGCATGGGACAACGCCAAGAAGTACATCGAAGACAACCACTATGGTGGTAAAGGTTCCGACGCCCACAAGGCTGCTGTAACCGGTGACACCGTAGGTGACCCCTACAAAGATACCGCTGGTCCTGCTGTTAACCCCATGATCAAGATCCTCAACGTTGTGGCTCTGCTCATGGTGCCTTTCCTGATGTAGTAACTCTTGCCCTTCACTTTCGTGGAGGGTTTCAGGAATGAGATGAAATAAAAATCGGGGTAGATCCTTTGGGTCTGCCCTGATTTTTTTTGTATGGAAAAGCCTTGTTGTACGGGTGTTTCATTGTCATTGGAGGAATGATTTATTTAAAATGGTTGAACCCATTGTCAAGTTTGTGATATAAAAAACTTTTAAAGCGTAAACCCCTAACAATGGTGGTGAGAAAATGGCAGAAAAGGCAATGACACTGGAGGAAGGTACACGGCAGTTTCATGTCGGTGACCTTGCGGTTTATCCTGCCCATGGCGTGGGTCGTATTGAAGCCATAGAGTCCCGTGAGATCAATGGGAAAAAACAGGATTTTTATATTATGAAAATTCTGGAAAACGGCATGGTCATCATGATTCCCACGGACAATGTGGCGAATGTTGGTTTGAGGGATGTTATCGAAAAAAACGATATCCCCAAAGTATATGCGGTAATGACCCATAAAGGGGATGGTCTGCAGGATAATCAGACCTGGAACAGGCGCTACCGTGAGTATATGGAAAAGATAAAAAGTGGCAGCCTCTATGATGTGGCAGCTGTTTTCCGGGATCTTTTTGTCCTGAAACTGACCAAGGATCTTTCCTTTGGTGAGCGTAAGCTGCTGGATACGGCTCAGGGTCTTTTGCTTAAGGAGCTGAGTCTTGCCAAGGAAACCGATGAAAAAAGCATGTTGACGGAAATTGAGAATCTGTTTGCAAGCTGATCCCTCAGATAATGGTATTAAGAATGAAAATGCAGGCGTTTTCTGTTGTGAGGTATCCGATGCCCATGATGGAAAACGCCTGGATGTTTTTCTGGCAGAGTCCATTGCATCCTTAAGCAGAAGTCTTGCTGCCCGGCAGGTTAAGGATGGTTTTTTTCTTGTGGATGAGAAAACGGTCCGTCCTTCGTTGAAGCTGCGGAGAGGTCAGCAGGTGATGGGCCGTATTCCGGATATGAGACCTTCTTCCCTTTGTGCCCAAAATATTGCTCTGGACATTCTCTATGAAGATACAGATATTCTTGTGCTGAATAAGGCCGCAGGTATGGTAGTTCATCCTGCCCCGGGGCATTCTGACGGCACCCTTGTCAATGCACTTCTTCATCATTGCCCTGATCTCGGCGGTATAGGAGGAGAAGCACGTCCGGGTATTGTCCATCGCCTGGACAAGGATACCTCCGGCGTGATGGTGGTGGCCAAGCATCAGCTTTCCCATGAGCGCCTCGTTTCCATGTTCCATGACAGGAAAACAGAAAAATATTACGAGGCCCTTGTATGGGGAAATGTGGCTGGAGACGAGGGTTGCATGGACGCTTCCATAGGACGGCATCCTGTGGACAGAAAAAAAATGGCGGCCCATGTGAGCGGTGGCCGGCAGGCCCTTTCTCTATGGTGTGTCATGTCACGCTATCAGGGACTGACAAGGCTTCGGCTTAACATAAAAACCGGCAGAACCCATCAGATTCGTGTGCATTGTTCCCATGCAGGCCATCCCATTGTAGGAGATGCCCTTTATGGTTACAGGAAACCGGGTGAGCGGGTGAAGGATAGTCGTATGAGGGCAGAGCTTATGAAGGTGGATCGCCAGATGCTCCATGCCCGTTTTCTTCGTTTTGCTCACCCTGCCACGGATGCCCCCATGGCATTTGAAGCTCCCCTGCCCGAAGATATGAAAAATCTGCTGGTATGTCTCAAGCCATGGTGTACGGAAGAAAGGGAAGATAATGGAGGCTCTTTTTGAGAGCATGGATCAGGTCTACGGGGGTCTTGATCAGAGGCTGTCTCCTCTGATGTCAGAAGCCCTCTGTGGCCCCGGCTGTTCCTTATGCTGCACAGGTAGGGGCAGTATCGATATCAATACCCTTGAAGGCCTGAGAATTCTTCGTTACATGGAGTCCCTTCCCCAGGATATGCGTGTAAGAATGCGTAAGGCAGTGGGAGAAGATAAAAAAAAACGGGAGCAGGAAAGAAAGGCATCCTGTCCTTTTTTAAGGAAAAACAGGACCTGTGCCATTTATGCCATCCGGCCTCTGGTCTGCAGGCGTCTTTACTCTCTGGAGCCTTGTATTGAAAAGGGACCGGTACTTCACAAGGAGGCCGTTTCTCTGGGTGTCGGGGCCAGAGATGAGTTGCAGCGGCTGGACTGGAATGGATATTCCGGCCATATCTCCTATGTAATCCATCTTTTTGAGGAGCCGGGTTTCAGGGCTTTATATGAGTCCGGCGGTTTTGACCCTTCCCGTGTGATGAATTACGGACGGGCCCACAAGCTTGTTATTCACCGCTCCCTCCATGGAAAAAAATAAGATGTTTCCCCTTGTGGATACCCACTGCCATCTGCAGGATGGCAGAATATCAGAAAATCTAGCCCCCCTTATGCATGAAGCTTATGCTGCGGGTGTGGGATTTTTTGTCTGCTGCGGATCCGCAGAGGATGACTGGGAAGCTGTGCGGGCTATTTCCCTGACATGGAAGGGTGTGATTCCTTTTTTTGGCCTTCATCCCTTTTATGTGGAAGGGGCCAGCCCCAAATGGGATCAGGCTCTGGGGGATATGCTGGTTTCTTTGCCCGGAGCAGGTCTTGGAGAAGCAGGGCTTGATGGCATGGCTTTTCCCCATACCCTTGAAAATCAGGAGAAGGTTCTCATTACGCAGCTTCGTCTTGCCCGGGACCTGCAAAGACCGGTTTCTCTCCATTGTCGGAGAGCCTGGGGCCGTATGCTGGATATTTTAAAAAAAGAAGGAGGTCTTTCCCATGGGGGGGCCTTCCATGCCTGGTCCGGTTCTGTTGACATGGTCCGGGAGGTGGAGAGGTTTGGAGCTCATGTGGGGTTTTCCGCATCCCTTCTTAGAACTGCCAATAAAAAGGTGCTGCTCAGTGCGCAGGCGGTTTCTCCGGATAAAATGCTGATAGAAACGGATGCACCGGATATCCCTCCTCCCTTTGTTCCGAACGGTATCAATCAGCCTGCTTTTCTCAGGCATACCTTTTCTGCTTTGAGTGAGCTTAGGAATCTGCCCGAAGATGTACTGGCGGAGCAGCTTTTTATTAACAGCCGCTGTTTTCTTTCCCATCTTTCCGGAGTGGATATTCAGTCATGAGTTCATCTTTTTCCAGAGTTCAGCTTTTAACGGGTGAAGAAGCTTTTGGCCGTCTGCAGCAGGCCCGTGTAACCGTATGCGGCCTTGGGGCCGTGGGTTCCTTTGCCGTGGAAGCCCTTGCCAGAAGCGGTGTCGGACATCTCAGGCTTGTGGATTTTGATGTGGTGGAGGCCTCCAATATAAACCGCCAGCTTTTTGCCCTGCACTCTACCCTTGGACAGTCCAAGGTGTCTCTGGCCCTGCAGCGTATAAAAGATATTGCACCGGATTGTGATGTGGAAGCCATGGATCTTTTCATTGATGAGGCATCCCTTGAGCGTGTACTTGATAATGGGCCGGATGTGGTGCTGGATGCCATTGACGGTCTTAATTCCAAGGTGATGCTTATCCGGGAATCCCTGCGCCGCAATTTGTATATTGCCAGCAGTATGGGGGCTGCCACCCGCTATGATGCGGGTGCCATAAGGGTTTGTGATATTTCCGAAACCCACCATTGCCCTCTGGCCCGGCTGGTACGCCGTCGTCTTCATCGTTTTGGTGTAGAAAAGGGGGTTGATTGTGTTTTTTCCCCCGAACCACCCAACAGAGGCCCGGTTTCTGAAGAGACGGAGGAGGCCGCTGTGCAGACCCGTGGACGGATTCGGCAGCCTATGGGTTCCATCGCCCACGTGACGGGAAGTTTTGGCCTGCGTCTGGCGGGTCTTGCTTTGGACAGAATTCTTCAAAGAACCTGAAAAAAGGAGGTTGCCTGTGATTCAGTGGGTGTACATGACCGCCGGCAGTAATGAAGAAGCGGAATATCTTGCAAAAACTCTGGTTTTGGAAGGGCTTGCGGCCTGTGTGAATGTTTTTTCCGGTGTCCGCTCATATTATGTATGGGAAGGCAGGGCAGAGGAAGGGGCCGAGGTGGTTTTGGTGGCAAAAACCACAAAGGCCATCTTCCCAAAGCTTAAGGCCAGAGTGCTTGAGCTGCACACTTATGACTGCCCCTGTATTCTGGCACTGGACGTTTCCGATGGGCACGGACCTTTCATGGAATGGGTTGTTTCACAGGTGGCAGGCTGAGCAGTTCTTCTTTATATATTGTAAATGTTTTTTGCATTGAAAAAAAATATTTGACCCTAAGGAAGTCAGGCACTATTTTGCAGATTCAGGAGAAGCCGTTTCTCCTCATATTTTTTGGTATTATGTCCTGCTGGCGCAGGGAAAGGACTTTTTTTATGTTTACGGTAACACCGGAAGCCCAGAAGGAAGTGGCATCTTTTTTTGAGGGCAAGGAACTTCAGCCCATTCGTATTTTTATTCATGGTGGTGGTTGCGGTGGTCCCATGGTGGCCATGGCTCTGGATGAGAAAAAGGATAATGATACAAGTTTTGAGATAGCAGGTATCACCTATGTGGTGGAAAATGATCTTTTTGAAGCGGGAAAACCCTTTGAAGTGGCCTTCAATGGCATGGGCTTTGCCGTGAATTCCAGTCTGAAGCTGGAAGCTGCCGGAGGCGGATGCTCCGGATGCAGCTCCTCCGGTTCCTCTGGTTCCTGTGGCTGCTGATAGCAATCACATTGATGCGCTTTGATAAGGCCCTCTTTTTTTCATGGCAGATGAAAAGAAGGGGGCTTTTTTTATCCTTTGATTCTGTCTTCTTCCTGTTTTTTTAAAAATGCCTGAGTAAACAGGGTTGTAATATGAATTATTCAGGATATCCGCCGTCACAGCCGGTTTTTGGACGATAGGGTACAGGGGAGATGTCATAGCGCTTCATAATCTGCTGGAGGGCCTGGCGTTCAAGTCCGCAGGCCCTTGCTGCAAGGCTGATATTGCCATTGCTGCGCTTTAGAAGGCGGCCGATATAGATATGATTGAAGCCTTTGAGGGCTTCTTCCTTGGCATCACGATAATTATCCTGGTGCAGGGCTGCAGAACAGGGCCCTAAGGGTTTGGGGCCTGAAAGCAGTACATCATCAGGGCCTATTTCCTGGGAGCTGGAAAACAGGAGGCCATGGATAATTGTATTTTCCAGCTCACGGATATTCCCTTCCCAGGGGTGGGCCATGAGGCGTTTCATCAGTTCCGGGGAAATATATCTTCCGTATCTTTTCAGCTTGTACGCCTGTTTTTCAAGGAGAAAGTGGGCAAGGGGGGGAATGTCTTCCGGCCTTCTCCGCAGTGGGGGGAGATGGATGTGTCGGGTACTCAGTATTTCAAAGAGTTCTTTGCTGAAAGCATGACTTTCGGTCTTTTTTCCAAGGTCCCGGTTGGTGGCAATGAGCAGGCGGATATTAGCAGATCTGTAAGAAGGTTCTGGGGTTTCTTTAAGGTATTCAAGAAGTTTATCCTGTATTCTACTGCTGATGTCTCCGATTTCATCAAGAAAAAGGGTGCCTCCCCTGGCTCTGTTCAGGAAAGTATGGCTGTCTGTGGTTTGCAAAGCTGTGTCGGAAGCCCTGAAAAAAATTTCATCAATGAGGCTTTCTTCGGGCAGGCTGGGGCAGTGAACCCGAATAAATGGACTTCCACTGCGGGAACTCAGGCGGTGAAGTGTGCGGGCGGCCAGCTCTTTTCCTGTCCCAGATTCTCCCGTAATGAATACTGTCTCATTTCCATGGGCCAGGGTGCTGATGCTGTCGAGGATTTTTTGCATGTTTTTAGACTGGCCTGCAATTTTTGCAAAAATTTTATGGCACCGGCAATCCAGCTGAAGCTGTTTTTTCTCCCGGATCAGCATGCATCGCTCCAGGGCTCTGTCTATGCAGGAGGCAAGGTGCTGGCCAGAGGCAGGCCAGTGCAGAATCTCGTAGATTCCAGGTATTTCATCTTCCATCCCAAGGGAGATCTTTCTGCCATGGCTAAGAAGGACTACAGTATGATTTTTTAAGGGAGACTGGATGTCGGCCAGGGTGGTCAGCAGTTTCGGGTCAACAGTCCGGCTGTCGATGAAAATAAGTTCATGGGTCTGGGGATCAAAGCAGTTTAGGGCAGCACTTTTTCCTGCTGCAGCGCTTGTGGGACAGGTACATTTCTTGGCTATGGCCTGCTGCAGGAGAGACTGGGTTTCAGAATCACTGCTGATGATAAGAATGCTGGCTGGAATCACGGTATCCGGAACCTTCTCTGTTCAGTTTGTGTTTTGGGCTTTATGGCTTTGATTTCTCAAACCGGATCAAAACGGAACAGGGGACATCCCTGACACGCATCCAGACCGGGCCAGCCTGAATCACCTTTGCCCACAAGTGATACGCCGCCATTTTTTTCCCTTCTTTTTTTAAGATGTTCAATGGTGGCAAGGAAGTGGGTTCCGGGTATGGTAAGATTCATGTAGCCCATTTCCGTTTTTCCTGAAGATTTGGAGCCTGCGCACATGGTGTTCATGTTGGCTGTCTGGTTAATATGGCTCCACACGGATCCGCTGCATACAGCGGAATTGGGAGTGTGGCGGAAATTGAGATGGGTTTTATTCATGGCTGCCATGTAATCATTAAGAATGTGGTAGCCCTGGAAGGGGAGAACCATGAAATAGACAAGATCCGGAGTGTGGTCAAAGTCATCAAAGGTATCTAAGGGTGCGGCATAGATACCTTTGAATTTTCCTGAAGGCAGGCAAGGTTTGTCTCTGGCAGCCTGCAGACACAGCTCCGGGTCCATGAGATATTTGGCGTGGACCTTTTCATCGATCCTTTCATCTATTTCCCGGAAACCGAAAACCAGTTGGGCATTTTTGCATAAGAGCTGCTCTTTGGGCAGGTAAAGGGAGTAGCGAGCCTGTCTTACGGCACTTGTGTACTGACAGAATGTAAGTTTGTTTTTTGTTTTATGGGTGACAGGTAGTGTTGTCTGGTCTATTTCTTCGGGAACAAAAAAAAATCCTGCAGGATCAAAATCCAGCCTGTATGAATAAATCAGAAGTTCAAGGGCTTCACTGTAGGTCATGATGTACCTCCTTCTCAGTACCAGTTTCATAATGCTGGTATTTGCCAGCCGATTCTAATTTAATATAGATAGGGCATGGCCTCTTATGTCAAGGGATATCCTTGTTGAAATTTGAGTAAGGGGGAAAAACTCTTAACTTTTATTTGACAAAGTTCGGGTTTCTGTCTAAAAACTTGCGTGTAAAATCCCTTGACAGGGGGGCTTGGTTCCTGCAATAGGATAGAACCTCTTTTGATGTTTCATAAGGACGATCTATTTTTAAGAAAGCAGATTTTTAATTTCGGTTTGAAAAAGTTGTCCTTGTATGTGTACCCGGTTATTTTGTACCCGCCCCTGATGTCTGACTATAGGCCTGAAGCTCCGGGAGTGTTTGGAATGCTGATAGAAGAGCAGTCTCTCATTGAGTATATGTACATCATGCTTTTTCTGGGTGTGGGTTTTGCTGTAGCCTTTGCACCCTTTATTGCTGCATGGATGCTGGCACCTAAGCGAAAAAATACCGGAAGCCATGAAACAAACTATGAGTGCGGTATAGAACCCTATGGCAAGGCCTGGGACTTCCGTTTTGGTGTACATTATTATCTCTATGCCCTTATTTTTCTTGCCTTTGATGTGGATATTCTTTTCCTCTTTCCCGTAGCCACAGCTTTCCATGAAGCTGAGCCTCTGCGGGCTATAGTGGAATTTATTATTTTCGTTGGAATTCTGTCCCTTGCCATCGTTTATGCCTGGGTCAAAGGAGTCTTCAATTGGCAGAGAAGGAACAATTCATAAGTATTGATGCCCACGTGGCGAAACTGGCAGGCCGTGTGCAGGGTGATGCAGGAGCAGTCATGACAGGTCCGGGGCCCCTTATGCGTCTGGAGCTTACGGACCAGATCATGCGTATGTGCCAGGCCAACTCCCTCTGGCCCATGACCTTTGGCCTTGCCTGCTGTGCCATTGAGATGATGGCTGTGGGTATGGCCCGTTTTGATGTCTCCCGCTACGGAGCTGAAGTATTCCGGCCCTCGCCCAGACAGAGTGATCTTATGATTGTCGCCGGCACGGTTAATAAAAAAATGGCGGAAGCAGTTGTTACCCTTTATGAGCAGATGGCTTATCCCAAATGGGTGATTGCCATGGGCAACTGTGCCATATCCGGTGGTCCCTTTGCCGTTGAGGAAAACTATGCGGTGGTGGAAGGTGTGGATAAACTTATCCCTGTGGATGTCTACGTTCCAGGATGCCCGCCCCGTCCAGAAGGTCTGATAGAAGGAATTCTCAAGCTTCAGGAAAAGATAGCCGGAACCCGTCATCCTTTCCCCCAGAACCGTCATCCGAAAAGAGGGGGGCTGGTATGACATTTAAGGAACTTGCGGATCAGCTTTCGGCCTTATCCCTTTCCATTGCAGCTTCTGATTATGCTGAAAACGGTGCCCATGGCGATCTTCTTCTGGAAAAGAAAGAGCTTCGTCTGGTGGTGCAGCATATGATTGAACAGGAGTTTTATCTGGTTTTTGCAACGGCTGTTTCTTTAAAACCTGCAGCCTGCCTTGTTTATCAGTTTGCCCGTCACGATGTTCTTTTAAGGGTAAATATCCGGGTTTTTGCCCATGGGGATGAAGCCCCCACCATTTCTGATATCTTCCATGCAGCCATGTGGTATGAGCGTGAAATCCATGATTTCTTCGGAATCTGTTTTACAGGAAATGAGGATATGCGCCCTCTGATTCTTTCGGACATGGATGCGGGTTTCCATCCGCTGGTTAAGGCGGAGAATGCCTGTATGGCCGCAGAAAAGCTGGGCTTTCTGCCCCTTACGGATGAACCGGAAGCCGGGGATGAACAAGCCCCGGGGGAGTCTTGAGGACGCATGAAAACCGAAGCCTTCAAAGATGAGAGCAGACATCGTTTTTTACTGAACATGGGTCCCCAGCATCCGGCAACCCATGGTGTTCTCCGGCTGGTGCTGGAGATGGACGGTGAATATGTGGTCCATCTGGATCCTGTACTTGGTTACGGGCACAGAATGCATGAAAAAATGGCTGAAGCCAGACCCTGGCCCTCTTTTATGCCTAACACGGCACGCATGGATTATCTGGCTGCACTGCCCTATAATCATGGTTATGTATGCCTGATTGAAAAACTTGCCGGTGTTGAAGTCCCACGAAGGGCCGAATGTATCCGGGTGGCAACTTCTGAGCTGAACCGAATTGCCAGTCATCTCCTTTGGCTGGGGGCATTCCTGCTGGATCTCGGAGCCTTTACGCCCATACTGTATGGCTTTGATGACAGGGAGGAAATCCTTGATATTCTTGAAGATATTACGGGAAGTCGTCTGACCTATTCCTATTTCAGGGTTGGAGGGGTTTACCGTGATGTGGATGAAAAATTTGTGGAAAAAAGCCGTGCCTTTGTAAAGAGGATGACAAAACGGCTGGATATTTATCATAAGCTTGTGACCGATAATATCATTTTCAGAAAAAGAACCGAGGGGATTGGCGTGATTTCTCCGGAAATGGCCCGGAGATACGGTGTTACAGGAGCCAATCTGAGGGGGTCAGGCATTGCCTATGATATCCGGAGAACGGAGCCTTATTCCATTTATCCTGAGCTGGATTTTGAAATCCCAGTAGGAAGCAGCGGAGATTGTTTTGACAGGTACGCAGTCCGTTTGAAGGAAATTGAGCAGAGCCTGCGCATCATCGAACAGGCCCTGGATATGCTTCCCGAAGGGGAATTCCGGGGCAAAGTACCGAAAAAAATAAAGTTGCCGCCAAAGGCGGCAAGTTTTGCAGTGGAAGCGGCAAGGGGAGAGCTGGTTTATTATATGGTGGGTCAGGATTCCGATGTTCCCTATCGCCTGAAGGTCCGTGTTCCCTCCTATGCCAATCTCAGCCTCATTGCGGAGCTCTGCCAGGGTATGCTGATTGCGGATCTGGTGTCCGTGATGGGGAGCCTTGACCTTGTAATCCCGGAAATCGACAGGTAGACATCACATGGATACTGCTTTTTTTCCACCTGAACTGTTGCGCATGCTGATTGCCGCCCTTTTTGTGGTGACCGTGGTTTTTGTGAATGCCCTTTTCATGGTGTATGCGGAGAGAAAAATTGCCGGTCATATCCAGCGCAGACCCGGTCCCTATGAGGTCGGCTGGCATGGAATTCTTCAGACACTGGTGGATGGCATCAAGCTCATGACCAAGGAGCTTGTGATACCAAGGGACGCTAACCGCATGCTCTTTCGTGTGGCCCCTCTTCTGGCTTTCACGCCTGTGGTAATGCCCTTTCTGGTGCTGCCCTTTTCCGAGAATCTGATCATTATTGATCTGGATATAGGCCTGATCTTTATTCTGACCATGGCCAGTCTCAATGTCATGGCCATTCTTGTGGCAGGATGGAGTTCCAATAATAAATACGGGCTTTTCGGTGCCATGCGTTCCGTAGCCCAGAATATCGCCTATGAAATTCCCATCCTCCTCTCCCTTTTGTCTGTGGTGCTGATCACAAATTCCTTCAGCATGCGGACCATTGTGGATGCTCAGATTTCAGGACTCTGGTTCTGCCTGATCCAGCCCCTTGCCTTTATTATTTATCTGGTAGCGGCGCTGGCGGAAACCAACAGGGCACCCTTTGACATGCCCGAGGCGGAAAGTGAGCTGACTGCAGGTTTCCATACGGAATATTCAGGTATGGGTTTCGGGCTGTTTTTCCTTGGTGAATACACCAACATGTTTATCGTGAGCAGTGTCGCCGTTGCTGTTTTCCTTGGCGGATGGAGCGGCCTGCCCCTGCCCATGGACGCTTGGACCGGAGCCATCTGGTTCCTGTTAAAGGTATACATCCTGATGTTCATTATGATCTGGATACGCTGGACCTATCCCAGGGTCCGCTTTGATCAGCTGATGAACCTCTCCTGGAAGTACCTGATTCCCTTTGCGCTCCTTAACCTTATTGTAACGGCGGTGATTGTAAAGCTATGAGCGGCTATTTTTCCGACCTCTACCACGGTACAAAAAGTTTGCTGGTGGGCCTTGGCGTGACCTTCAGGGAGATGGTCAAGCCGACGGTAACGGTTCACTATCCCCGCGAGACCCTGACCATCACTCCCAATTACCGGGGGCATATTGAGCTTGTTTGTGATGAAAAAACCGGAGGCTCCCTCTGTATTACCTGCGGCATGTGTGCCAGAGCCTGTCCTTCGGCCTGTATCAGTATCCAGAGTGAAAAGCCCGAAGGGTCCAAGAAGAAAATTCTCACAGGCTTTGTACTGGATTTTACCCGGTGCAGTCTCTGCGGGATCTGTGTGGAAAGCTGTCCTACGGATGCCATTGCCTATTCTCAGGAATACAATCTTGCAGGATTCTCCCGAGAGGAGTTCCACATGGATCTCCTTGATCGTCTTGGGAAGGGAGGCTCTTTGACATGAGTACCTATTATTTTATTGCAGAAGCCCTGTTTTTTGCCTTTGTCATACTCACCTTCATGGGAGCTATTCTTGCTGTCCGGGCCCGTCTTCTCATGCATGCGGTTTTAGGACTTGCGGTCTGTCTTCTGGGAGTTGCTGGACTTTATTTCTATCTGGGCAGTATTTTTCTGACCATGATGCAGATTCTGATTTATGTGGGAGCCATCTGTATCCTCATGGTTTTTGGGGTGATGGTAGGGTACACGCCCCAGGAAATAGCAGAAAGCAACTTTAAAGGGAAAAACAGGTTTCTTGCCGTAGCGGCATCATTTACAGGTTTTTTTCTTCTGTTGATTCCTCTTCTCAGGGCCACATTCACTCCAGCTCTTGAAATAACAGGAGATTTTTCTCTGCCATGGCTGGGAGAAACCCTTTTGTACCGATACTGTATGGCCTTTGAACTTATTTCCGTGGTGCTTCTGGCTGCAATTATCGGAGCCATTATTCTGGCTACCGGTGGAAGGGAGTCCTGAATATGCTGAGTGTGAGCAGCCATCTGACAACCTATCTGATTATTGCCCTGGTTCTTTTTGTCATGGGCATTTACGGTATGGTGCGTCATCGATCCTTTATGGGCATGCTGATTTCAACGGAGCTTATTCTCTGTGGTGCCTCCATCAATTTTATGGCTTTTAACCGCTTTGTGCTGCCGGATCCTGCCATAGGTCAGGTCTTCACCCTGTTCATCATGGGACTGGCGGCAGCAGAAGCTGCCATTGTGGTCAGCTTTATTCTGGCCGTTTATCGTAAGTACCACACCGATGATCCCAGTGCGGTCCATGATCTTCGTCATTAACCCGAAGCCATTTGAGGCGAAACCGGTATGGAAACCATGATTACCAGCAAAATACTATTGCCTGTGCTGCTGCCCATGCTGACAGCTCTTGCTGTGATGGCTTCGGGTTCAAGGCCCAATCTCAGGGAGGCCTGGTCTCTCACAGGTGCGGTTCTGACTTTTATCTCTGTGGCCCTTCTTGTTCCCCATATTCTGGCCGGAGGCAGTTTCAGCTATACGCTTTTTGAACTCTGGCCCGGAATTGCCGTGAAGCTTCAGGTGGATGCCTTAGGTCTTCTTTTTGCGGGAACGGCCTCTTTCCTTTGGATTCTGGCATCCATCTATTGTGTCGGATACATGCGGGGCCTGAATGAACATGCCCAGACCCGTTTTTATGTCTGCTACGCAGTTTCCGTGGGTGCCGCTCTGGGGGGTGCCTTTTCCGGCAGCCTGTTCACCCTCTATCTCTTCTATGAGATCGTATCCATTTTCACCTATCCTCTGGTCATGCACCATCAGGATGAAGAAGGCTATGAGGGGGCGCAGAAGTATATTGTCTATCTGATGTTCACTTCCAAAGCTTTCCTGTTGCCTGCCATGGCCATAATCTATGTGCAGTGCGGTACCCTTGATTTTGCTTTAGGCGATATTGCTTCAGGTATTTTCCCTGCGGATGCTTCCCGCTGGATGGTTGTGGTAAGTTATATTCTGCTCTTTTTCGGTTTTGCCAAAGCAGGTGTCATGCCGCTGCACTCCTGGCTTCCTTCGGCCATGGTGGCACCTACTCCTGTTTCAGCCCTCCTGCACGCTGTGGTTGTTGTAAAGATAGGTGTTTTTTCTATCTGCCGCATCATGCTTTCCGTTTATGGTGTGGATCTGCTGGCGGATACGGGGCTGGGGCTGATAACAGCTTATTTTGTCAGCTTCACCATTATTACAGCCTCCATTATCGCCCTGACAAAAACCAATCTCAAGGCAAGGCTTGCCTATTCAACAGTCAGCCAGCTCTCCTATATCATACTTGGTGTTGCCATGCTGACACCCAACAGTATTACCGGTGGTCTGATCCACATCGCCAACCACGGCTTTGCTAAAATCACTCTCTTTTTTGCGGCGGGTTGTATTTATGTGGTTACCCAGAAAAAAGATATACGGGAAATGGCGGGTCTGGGTTTTGCTATGCCCCTGACCATGCTGGCCTTTGCCCTGGCATCCCTTTCCATGATCGGTGTGCCGCCGGTATCGGGCTTTGTGACCAAGTGGTATCTTGCGCTGGGTACCATGGATATAAATAACCTGATTCTTTTGTCTGTGCTGATGGTTAGTTCCCTTCTGAATGCAGGCTATTTTGTGCCCGTTATTCTGACGGCTTATTTCGGTAAGCCCGCAGAAGGTGCTGTTGCGGTTGCAGGTTCTCTGGAAACCCGGCCGCTTATTCTGCTGATGGTGGTTCCGCTTTTAATTACAGGTGCCATTTCCGTGGCCATCGGGATCAGGCCGGATCTTCTTCTGGCCATTATTCATCTTCTGATGTGAGGTTTTAAGTATGGGACGACTGATGACCTGGCTCCGGGAACGGACGGAATGGTTTAAATGGATTTTTTTTGCCTTCCTTGGCGGGGCCCTTGTCTATGATTTCATGGCAGAACGGCATGATCCCCATTTCTTCGGGGATACCATCATCGGATTCTGGAGCGTGTTTGCCCTGTTCGGTTGCCTGGGCATGATAGTGATATGCAAAGGTATTTCCCATGCCTGGCTTATGAAGCAAGAGGACTATTACGATGACAAGTAGCATGCTATCGCCTCTGGCCCAGCTGCACCCCGTACTGATGCATCCGGCCACCCTTTTTATAATGGGTGCGCTCCTGATGCCGTGGCTCTGCCGGATGAAACTGAAAAATGCCGTACTGGTGATCATTCCCCTTGTGGCTTTCCTGCAGATCAACATGCTGCCGGAAAGCTTCGGGCATGTGAGCTGGATGGGTTTTGATATGGTATTCGGACGGGTGGATAAGCTCACCTATGTCTTTCTCCATGTCTTTACTCTGATGGCGGTAATCGGCTCCCTTTTTGCTTTAAAAGTTGAGGACTGGGGCCAGCATACGGCGGCCTGGCTCTATGTGGCCGGCTCCCTCGGTGTCACCCTTGCGGGAGATTATCTGACGCTCTTTATTTTCTGGGAGCTGATGGCTGTCGCATCCACGTTCCTCATCTGGTACAGAAAAAAGAAAAAATCCATAGAGGCCGGATTCCGCTACCTTCTGGTTCATGTGCTGGGCGGGCTGATTCTGCTGGCAGGCATCTTCCTGAAGTACAGGGCTACGGGCGGTGATCTCACCTTTGTGCAGATTTTGCCCACGGACGCAGGCCTTGCGGATTATCTTATCATGATAGGTTTCATGCTGAATGCGGCTGTTCCTCCCATCCATGCCTGGCTGCCCGATGCCTACCCGGAAGCCACAGTAACAGGGGCTGTTTTCATGTGTGCTTTCACCACAAAAACAGCGGTGTATGTACTGGCAAGGGGTTTTCCAGGTTTTGAGGCTCTGGCCATCCTCGGTGCCATCATGGCCCTCTATGGTGTGGCCTACGCTGTTATTGAAAACGATGCCCGAAGGATTCTTGCCTACCATATTGTCAGTCAGGTGGGCTATATGGTCTGCGGTATCGGAATTGGAACGGCCATGGCCGTCAATGGAGCCGTGGCCCACGCCTATGCCCATATTCTCTATAAGGCTCTTCTCTTTATGGGGGCGGGTGCTGTCCTTGAGATGACAGGGCGGTCAAAGTTGAATGAGCTGGGGGGACTCTATGCAAAAATGCCCCTTGCACTGATTTTTACAGTGATCGGTGGTATTGCCATTTCAGGCTTCCCCCTGACATCGGGTTTTGTGTCGAAATCCATGATTATAGCTGCCGCAGGTGAGGCACACAGGACAGGGCTGCTGCTTATGCTGACCCTTGCCGCTGTGGGTACCTTCCTTTCTGTAGGTATCAAGCTCCCCTATTACATCTGGTATGGTGGAAAGTCCGAGCCTTCGGTTCCGGAAGCCAAAGATCCTCCGGCCTGCATGCTCTGGGCCATGGGTATTGCCGCCTTCATGTGCTTCTTCCTTGGCTTTTATCCTGAGTATCTTTACCGCATGCTGCCCCATGCGGTGGATTATCAGCCCTATACCGCCTATCACCTCTCGGAAACCTTGCAACTTCTGGGCTTTACGGGATTGGGCTTCTATCTCATGGTTAAAAAACTGGGGCCTGAGCCGAAAATGAATCTGGATCTGGACTGGTTTTACCGGAAGGGAAGTATCGTTTTTATGGTTTTTGCTTCCGGTCCCCTTTCAAGGGTGAATGACTGGGTGGGTGAGGTTTACCGGAGTATAGGTCTGGCCTGGACCATGCTGACGGCAAAGGCTCTTTCCTGGTTTGACAGGGAAGGTATAGATTATGTTGTGGATGGAACAGCAAGGGGCGTTGTGGATACAGGCGATAAGCTCCGTCAGGCCCAGACGGGTAAAATTCAGCACTATATTGGTGCTGCTGCCGTCCTTTTATTCGGTATCATGATTGTGGTGATTCTCCTTTAATATGAAACCAAGACCCGGATACGGTATTTACGATGACAAATGCTCTGATTTATAACAGCCTGGGGTATCCTATTCTTTCGGTGGTGCTGCTGACACCCCTTGCCGGTGCTGCCTGCTGTTTTTTCATCCGGAACCAGACAGTCCTGAAATTCTGGGGGCTGCTGGTGACGCTTATGACTGCAGCTTTGAGCCTTCCCCTCTGGACTGCCTTTGACAGGACTACGGCTGACTATCAGTTTGTGGAGCAGCTGGACTGGTTTCCGAGTATCGGGCTTTCCTATCAGCTGGGTGTGGATGGCATTTCCGTGCTGCTTGTGCTGCTCACAACCCTGATCATGCCCCTTTGCATTCTCTGCTCATGGAAATATATAGAGCATCGTCTTGCAGAATTTATTTTTGTCATTCTTGCCATGGAAACCGCCATGATAGGCGTTTTTGTCAGCATGAATACGGTGCTTTTTTATATTTTCTGGGAAGCTATGCTGATTCCCATGTATCTGCTCATTGCCGTATGGGGTGGTCCGCGTAAGGATTATGCTGCAATAAAGTTTTTCCTTTATACCTTCATCGGCTCCATTTTCTTCCTTGTGGCCATTGTTGCCCTGCGGGTTAAAACCGGTACCTTTTTTATTCCTGACCTCATGGCTGCGGAATACAGCTTTGCATGGCAGGCCTGGATTTTTGCCGCATGCGCTCTGGCCTTTGCCGTAAAAATTCCAATGTTTCCCTTCCATACCTGGCTTCCGGCTGCCCACGTGGAAGCACCTACGGCAGGCTCGGTTATTCTGGCTTCCATTCTTCTGAAAATGGGTGGTTATGGTTTTCTGCGCTTCTGCCTTCCCATGGCTCCCCAGGCTACGGAGATGTTTGCTCCTTTTCTCATTGCACTTTCGCTGGTGGGTATTCTCTATGGGGGATATCTGGCTTTGGGTCAGAACGATATCAAAAAACTCATTGCCTACTCCTCTGTCGGCCATATGGGCTTTGTCACTCTGGGCATTTTTCTGCTCAATGACGAAGGTGTCAAGGGTGCCATGCTGCAGATGATAAACCATGGCATTACAACGGGTGCCCTCTTTATCTGTATAGGCATTATCTATGAGCGTACCCATTCCAGGGACATTGGAGATAATTCGGCCTTAGGCATGTTCATGCCAGTATATGTTACTTTCCTGGGAATATTTTCCCTTTCTTCTCTGGCTTTTCCCGGAACCAACAGCTTTGTAGGTGAATTCCTTGTGCTCATGGGTGCCTTCCGGAGCCAGCCTCTGGTGGGAGCCATTGCCATTCCCGGAGCCATTCTGGCAGCCGCTTACATGCTTAGGCTTCTTCAAAAAATGGTATGGGCTAGCAGTGACGGTCATATCCATCACCATGACGAGGTGGTCCTTGAAGGTGGACATGGGGAAGATCATGGTCATGGAAGAAAGCTGTGGGATCTCGATCTTCGGGAAACTGCATGCCTGACATTTCTTGTGGTTTTTGTTTTCTGGATAGGGTTGAATCCCCAGCCTGTACTTTCCGTAATGGATGCCAGTGTTACTCACCTGCTGGAGCAGGTGGCTGCAGGGCAGGGAACTGCTGAAGCTCTGACCGGGCACTGATAAAAAGGAAAATGCATTCCATGTCTGGCCTGAATGAAGAAACAGGGCTTTTTTGCCCAAGCCATATGTTGCCAACCTCAAGGTTTAGGATCGATACGCCATGTCTATGATGGAATTTCTCCCCGAACTGGTCCTTATCGGGATGACCCTGATTTTTTTCGGGCTTTCCCTGTTCAATGCAGGCTCCGTCCTCGTGGGAAGGGTGGCCCTTGGGGGTGCAGGGCTGCTGGTTCTGGCCTCCTTTGCGGCCCTGAATGCAGAAGGCATGCTCTTTTTTGATGCCTATCGTGTGGATCTTTTTTCACAGACCTTTAAACTGCTCATAGCCCTTGGTTTTCTGGGTGTTTTGTCTCTTTCTGCGGGTTTTCCCGGGGTCAGGCGGGAAATTTCATCCGAATATGCCATGTTTCTGTTCATTTCTACCATGGGACTGACCTTCCTTGTGAGCAGTGTGGAGCTTCTTACCATTCTCCTTTGCCTTGAGATTTCTTCCTTTGCCCTTTATGTGGCCATTCCCATGCGTAAAGGCGCCCACCGGGTTCAGTATGAAGCGGGTATAAAGTATGTGCTGTTTGGTGCCCTTGCCACCGGTATAACCGTTTTTGGTATGAGTTATGTGGTAGGTCTCACAGGAACCACATACCTTTCGGAGCTGGGCCCCGTACTTCCGGAGCTGGTTCGTAGCGAGCCTCTGGCACTCATTGGCCTTTTGATGATTCTGACGGGTTTTTTCTATAAGCTTGCCATGTTTCCCATGCATTTCTGGACTCCGGATGTGTACGAAGGTGCAGCCAATGAAACCACTGCCTTTGTGGCAACACTGCCTAAGATTGCTGCCGTTGCTCTGCTTATCCGTTTTGTTGCTTCCAGTGGTGCGGATACGGGGCATCTGATCTGGATACTTTCGGTCTTTGCTGTACTTTCAATGACCTACGGGAATCTTGCCGCCCTTGTTCAAAATGACATTAAGCGCCTTCTGGCCTTTTCCTCCATTGCCCATGCGGGTTATGTGATGGTGGGTATTCTTTCTGTGGGGCCTGAAGGCTTTGCTTCGGCCATCTATTATGTCTTCGGTTATATGGTGATGACGCTTGGGTGCTTTTATGTCATCTGCCAGGTTGCACCGGCTGGTGAAAATCTGACCTTTGAGGGCTTAAAGGGGCTGCACAGGCGTTCTCCACTTCTCGCCCTTACCCTTGCCGTTGCTGCCTGCGGCATGGCTGGTATTCCACCTGCTGTGGGTTTTCCTACAAAGTTTCTTGTGTTTACAGCAGCCATTGGTAAGGGATATTTTGGCCTTGTCATCCTTGCTGTAATCAATGCGGCCATATCTGCTTTTTACTATCTGAAACTGGTGCGGGCAGCTTACGCCCTTCCGGAAAATGAGCCGGCTGCCGAAGAAAGAAAAGGCTTTGCTCTGGGTTTACCCGTAGCCGCCTTTGGTGTTTTTATCACTGCGGTTATTCTGGCTTCAGGTCTTTTCCCGGAACCCATTGTGGCCATGGCAAGGGAAGCTGTCGGAGCCTTGCTCTAGTTAAAGCCCATCTTTTATAAAAATATTTATTTGCCATTTCATCTAAGGGGGGTAAGGGGTCATCTTAATGACTTTTTAGCCCCTTTTTTTATATTTTACTTTATAAAGCATCATCCGTTAACACACTTGATTTTTTCTGATGCTTTAATGATAAATCTTTGTCTTAAAAATAGCCGGGCGGAGTATAGAGCCTCTGGAGACGCAAAAAGTTTGAGCTCAAATCCACAAGGTACAATATTGTCTCCTGATTTTTCTATGGTTTTATAGGTACTGTCATACTTAGTATTGGTCGGAGTATGTGAAGGTAGATAAAAGATGTTGGTTTGATAACGGCAGTTTATATCTTGCCGAAAATGGGGACGTGGTCGTTGAAGGAGCTCTCTTTATTTTACCCGACGTCTATCTTGGTTTTATCATAGTATTATGGCTTGGTTGTTATGTGATAATGATCTGGTTGAAAAACTGGATGCGGGTTAATCCCTACGATTTCATTGCTATATTTTGGTAGGAGTAAAACCTATCCCTACCGTTTTTATGAGATAAGCTTTGCATGTATAAAATATAGTGGTAGTCAGATAAGATTAAAAATCTACTATATTATTAGGATTTATTGTGTTTCGGTTTATTGTTTTTTAATTTCCGGTATTACTAATAAGATCTAAACGCACTCGACAAAGCATTCGCTCTTTACTGTCTAATCACAATGATCAGGGTGTTTTATCTACGTCGAGTGGGAAATGAACTTTTTAGTAAAAGAAATTTTCTTAAACTGTAAAGCTTATTTATTGTGTCAGCATCCAGACATAAAGTTCAGAGCTTGATGGGTCATGCCACATCTGTCGTATAACTGCATGGATGGTTTCCCCTGAGGTTGTCTGAATGCTAACAGAATCCATATGGGTTGAGGCGCTGTCACGGGTGCCAGTGGTTTGGACCGCCTGCCATGATTCAACTTTAGTTCCTTTTTGCCTTGCAATTTCATCAATGGCTCTGGATATGGCAAGGTTGCGCTGGGCATTGGGACCATGGATATGCGGCCGTGCAATTCCAACGCCGCCGATTTTACCGTTAATAGAAGGATTGTAGATAAACGAAGGCCTATCGTTGCCTCGGGGAGCTGCTGGTGTATTGTGCTGGGTGCAGGCCATGATCAAGGCTGATATTAAAAGGATAGGCAACGCTTTTAAAATCATGGAGATAAGTCCTTTCACAGGTACATCATTAAAATATATCTTCGGCTATTTAAAAAACATGGAAGATCTGAGTTTTCAGAATATGGTGTTTCATATAAAAAAAATTTTGAACTCATGAATCCATTGAACTTATTGGGCCATGAAGATTAAGAGCAGACCGCTTTGCAGCGGTCTGCTTTATCATTTTAGTTAAAATCTTGGAATTCTTTACTGATAACTGCGTCCAGTTCATCATGGGCTTTTTTGGCCTGGAATTGCTGCCAGAGAGCCTGATCGTTTTTATAGGATGTGGTGACAGCATCCCTTGCTGCTGCACGTACAGATTCAGGTTCCACAACCATCCATACGAACAGCTCCCCGTTGGGAGCACGCCACATGGAACGCATTCTGGAACCTGCAAGGGTTTCATTGGCCACCTGACGGGATACCTGTGAGGATACGCGGTCTACGGTTTCATCATCCCCGAGGCCTGTGGCCTGGGTAAAGTTTTTTACCATGTTCTGTACCTTGACGCTCATCTGTCGTGCCAGCTGATCCCTTCCGTCGGCAAGAGCTTCGTTTCTTGCAAAGGCAAAGCCGGCTTTACCAATTCTTGAGGTTCCAACGGCAGAGACTCCCCCTTCGAGTTCGGGGTTAAAAACCCATGAAGGAGCATCTTTATACTCATCGGGCATACCTGTGTCCGCTACAGGTGCTTGTTTAGGAGTACAGGCGCCTGCCAGTGCAATGATTCCAGCTAACAGTATCATTTTTGCTAGTTGTCTTTTCATAAAGCCCTCCTGGTTGGTATGGTTTGTTTTTATTGACTTCTCTATTTTGTTTGCAAGATCCGGGGATAGATACCACAGACCATAAATCTAACTTTAAGGGTAGGGAAGAAATAACTTTTCAGTTAAGATATATTATTGGGGTCAGCTTTTTTAGATTATATATTCCACTTAATTTTTTATATACTAAATTTTGATTATTATGAAAAGGTTTTAGTGCTATTTAGATATCTGATTCGAGTTAATAATAAAAATGTTGCTATTGGCTATGAGAATCAAAGACAATTAAAGAAATTAAAAACAGATTTTGTAATTGGCTCTATCTTTAAATAAGATAGTTTTAAAATCGTCCATCATCGTCCTGAATAGCTTGTCTGGTAGCCTTTGTAGCGGGGAGTAACTTTTTTCATATAATTTCTTGTTTCATCATAGGGAAGATCTGCAACCAGCTTGTTATAAACCTGTTCAGGGGTTAGCTTGTTGATGGTTTCTGCGGCTCGGCGGATGTTTCTGTTTCCTGTAAAGGCCCGGGCCACGTTTCCTGCACCTGTGTTGTAGGCCGCAATACTGCAGTAAAGTCTGCTTTCAGGATTCTGTATGGACGAAAGGTAGCGGTAGTAGAGGATGTGCAGGTATGCGGCCCCCATTTTTATGTTGTTGTCTGCGTTGTAAAGGTAGGATGGAGATAAGAGTTTCTGCTCACCATATACGAGCTGGGAGGCATCTTTTCCTGCGGAACGGGGAACAATCTGCATGAGACCGTAGGCAGGGATATGGGATTTGGCCATGGGGTTGAAGGAACTCTCACTGTGCATTATTGCAACGACCAGAGCAGGATCGATTTTGTACTCTCTTGCGTATTTTATGATTTCTTTTTCATAGGTGCCTGCTTTGTCGCTGAGTCTGACATCGGGGAGGGTAATGGTGAAGCTGTGAATCCGGTTACCGGGTTGTGGTGCAGGTCTTTGGGTTTCCACACTTTTCTGGGCAAGCTCATTTACGGTGCGGTTGACCTGACGGTTGGAAGGGCGATCTGTACCGGTAAGTGTTTTAGTGAGAATGGGTTCCGGCTTTACCTTGTCCGTCAGAACGTTATCGGAGGCTTCTATGACCCGTTTTTCAATATTACGGGAGAGGGTGTCGTTCTCAAAAGCCTTTGCAGAGGTGGCTGTCACAAGATTTTTAATTCTTTCCTGTAGTTCCTTGTGGAGATTATCTGCTTTTTCAGGAGCCTGGATTTCAACGGTGATGGTATTTTTTTCATAGTCCACCAGTGTTCTGTTTTTCATGTCCCGGCTGTATTCCACCCATTGGGTGGGTGTGCTTAAAACCTCATCTCCCCAGTTTTTTTTGATTTCATTTTTAAAATTGTTGAACTCTTCTTCTATGATTTTCTGATATTCCTGAAACTCTTTGTTAATTTGTTCCTGATAGGAAACAAAGGCGGACTGCTGTTGTTTCATGTAGTCTTCAAAGGACTGGGCAGTACTTGAAGGGGGCATGATCATGAGGGCCGGAAAAATCAGGGCCAGAATGCCAAAGGGTAAAAAGCGCATGACAGAACTCCTTTGTTTGTGGATGAAAGACTTTTCTTTTGCGGCTTAATGTTTTACAGCTTTTTATGATTGGCTAATGAAGCAGATCTGTGTTTTTATATTTATCAGGTAAGCTTGTACGGGAGTATGCTTTATTTTAATGACAATTTGTATCATTACAGGCCATGAAAAATCCATTAAAAAATGATGTGATGTCCATGTTGTGTATGAAGCTGCCGGCAATCGGTACTGTATCGAAGGCCCGGCAGAAAGAAAGGAAGGGAAAACATGTTCTGGAATCGTCTGGTTTCATTTCTTTTTGTTTTATCTATTATGGTTGCAGGCCCATTTTTTTTCGCAGGTGCTCTTATAATTAAGCTGTTGACCAGGCCCTTTGATCCAAGGATGCGTTTTTTACACCTGTATGCCTGTTTCTGGTCCACCTGCCATTACTGGACTATGCCAACATGGAAATTTGTGGTGAGTGGGAAAGAACATATTGATAAAAATGCCACCTACGTGGTGGTGTCCAACCATCAGTCCCAGTTGGATATTCTGGCTGCATTCCGGACGTTTTTCCATTTTAAGTGGGTCTCTAAAATAGAAGTATTCAAGCTCCCCTTTATTGGATGGAATATGCGCCTTAATGAATATATCCCTTTAAAAAGAGGGGATAAGGACAGTATTCTTGAAATGCTGGAAAAATGTCGGAAAACCTTGAAAGAAGGTAATTCCGTTTTTATTTTCCCAGAAGGTACCCGCAGTGAGACAGGTATCTTGCGCCCATTTAAGCCAGGTGCCTTTCAACTGGCCCATGAATTGAAACTGCCCATTCTGCCCATTGCCATTGATGGAACAAGGGAAGTGCTTCCCAAGTACAGTCTTGAACTTAAAAGCCGAAACCCTATGAAAATACAGATTTTGCCGCCAGTTCCCTATGAGAGCTTTCAGCATATGAGTGTGGAGGAAACCGCAGCTTTTTTCCGTAAAAAAATTGGCGCCCATGTCAGTGCCCATACGGAGGATGCTGAAGAACCCATGCTCGTGAGAACTGCATAAATTTGTTTTAGACCTTCAATTATTCATAAGGGGGATCAGCGCCACTGGAATTCACAGACATCCGTGGCCTTCGGGCCTTCGGGTGTCTGTATCAGATCAAACTCAAGGATGATCTGCCTGTGTTTAAGTTCTGCCACATAGCGGGTGTCCACGGACTCTTCGTCAACGGTAATGTCATTGATATGGCAGAAAATATCATGTCTGAGATCTGTGGCTCCCAGCCCTGTGCGCATGGTAATGAAACCAAATCCCCGGTCCTCATTATAAGCATGGAGAATCCCCCTTTTTCGGGTCTGTCCCGTATCGTTGCCCAGAATGCCGGGGATGAGAAAGCCGGAAAAGTGATTGTCCACTTCTCTCATTAGATCTCCGCTTGTATTGGCAAAGGAGAGAAGGTCCACCCGTTTCCCCCGGTTCTGAAGTGCCCTGACCAGACGGAGAAAGTCTCCGTCTCCGGAGCCCACAAGGATATAATCCAGATTTTCAGACTGAAGGATGGCGTCTACTGCAAGGTCAAGGTCGGCATTGGCCTTTACCACAAGTTCTCCTTCGGAATCATAATAGCGCCGGACCTCTTTTCTGATCAGATGAAAACCGTTTCTCCGGATGGCAGCCCTGTAATTTTCGTTGCGGATTCTGTAGCCCGTGTCCTGACGTTCCCGTTCCACATCGACCGCAAGGTAGGCATTGGCCCGGAGTACAATGGTTCCTTGGGTCTCCACAAGTTCCTTGATGATTTCATAGCGAATGCCCCAGCCACCATTGCGGCTTAAGTTTTCCATATCCAGAAAGATTCCTGCCTTCAGCATTTCTGCTCCTTTTTATTTGATATATCCCTGTTAAAAAATGGATTGATTGCTAAGGGTACAGGGATGGGTAGTGTATTAAAGTATGCTGGCATATTATCCAGATTCTTGAATGCTTCCCAAAAATTTTCTTCATACCTTATTATCTTAAAGGAGCAAAGTGTAAATCCTGAAATCCGGATCTGTCAGGAAAGGATTTCAGGATTTGAAAAAAGACGTGTAATCGGGCATCAGCCTGTTTTTTTGACTCAGTGCACGGACATCACAGGACAGGGGTTTTCCCTTATAAGCCTGTCCGTAACAGATCCCATCAGCATGGATTCGGCAAGAGAAATTCCCCTGGAACCAACAATGGAAATATCAATTTCTGAGGTCATGGCATATTTGCGCAGCTCTGTATGTGCCTCACCCATGAGGATACGGGTTTTGTAATTGCACCATGTTTTTGCTTCCTCAGGTACCAGAGAGTCGAGCTTTTCTTTGAGTTTCTGCATTTCTGCCTTCTGATGGCGGACACGGTCTCCAGGAGGACCTTCGGCAAGGAAAGCTTTGTGCTGGTTTTCTGAAACGGTATGTACAATGTGAAGTTCTGCCTCGAATTCCTGACAGAGACTCAGACCGTATCGCAGGGCCATGGTTGCGTGGTATGAAAAATCATAACCCACCAGGACGTGTTTTAAGTCAAGGTAAGGACCTTCGGGGGTATTTTTCAGCGCTTCGGGCTCAATGTCCCTCATAATGAGCAGGGGAACCTTCAGAGTACGGATCAGTTCTTCGGATGTGGAGCCCATGAAAAATTTTTTAAGTCCCGATCCCGGGCGGGTGGTCACGATAACAAGATCTGCATCCAGTTCTTCGGCAAGCTCTGTTATTCGTGTTGGCGGATGGCCTGTACGGACAAGACTTTTCCATGGAGTTTGAACCTCTTCCATGGCAAGGGCCATTTTTTCCTTTGCCCTTTGTTCCATTTTTTTCTCATAGCCATTGGGATCCCGCATGCCTTCAGCATAAACAAGAGGAATGGGGTCAATGATGGAGCAAAGGAAAAGTTCTGCATTCAGGGTCCGGGCCAAGGCTGTAGCATAACGGATACCTTGCCTGGCATAATCCGAAAGATCTGTAGTGCAGAGAATGCGGTTAATCTGAATACGCATGATCTGCCTCCTTTGGTTGGAGAGAAGGGAAGGAGCGGTTTCAGGGACAAGTAAATATAAATATACTTTAAAACGGAAGGATTCTCAATACAAGGGGGCTGAAGATTTCTTTTTGAATTTTATCCTGTCTCGCAGATGGCACGGTGAATATTTCGTGCAAGATCTGTGAAGGTGTAGGGTTTTTTTATAAGCCCCATGGCCCCCAGCGCCAGCGCTTCCTTTGTCCTCTCGTTTTCTGAAAAGCCGGTGACAAGGAGAATCTTTAGATCCGGAAGAAGGCTGCGCATGTGGCAGAAACATTCAAGGCCATCCATGCCTTTTGGCCCCATGATCATGTCGAGGAGGACCAGATCCGGCAGCAGAGATTGAAGTCCTGCAAGGGCTTCTTCTCCGCTGGATACCGTTGTGACCCTGTATCCGAGTTTCTCAAGAATCAGGGTGCTTATTTCCCGCTGTTCAGGAAGATCATCCACCACAAGGATATGTTCCCCGCTTCCTTCAGGGCTGTAGTCTTCTTCTTCTGTGCAGAGAAAAAGCCCCGGTGTTACGGGAAGATATATGGAAATGGTGCAGCCTTTTCCCGGTTCACTGTCCACAAAAATCTGACCATGGTGATCCTGCACCGTACTCCAGACTACGGCCATACCAAGCCCCGTTCCCGAACGGCCCATTACTTTTTTTGTATAAAAAGGTTCGAAAATTTTTTCTTTATCTTCGGGGGCAATTCCCATGCCCGTATCCTGTATCCGTATCAGAATTGCACCATGGGGAAAGACTTCTGATGTTTTTATGTCTTTGGAGGTTTCAATGAATATCTGGCCCCCTTCTGGCATGGCTTCTGCCGCATTGGAAACAAGGTTCATGATCATTTTTCCAAGGTGCAGCCCGGAGCCTCTTATCAGATCCAGATCTGGGCTAAGGGATGTATGAATCCTAACCTCTGGATGAAAGGAGCAGAGCTTTTCATGCTCAGGCGTGGAAAGGTAATCCAGAATGACAGCATTCATCTGTATGCCATTTTCTGTGCTGACGCCACGGCGGGCCAGGGTAAGCAGGTCTTCAACTATCTGTGCTGCTCTCTGGCCTGATTTCTGGATAATGCGAATCCTCCTGTGCATGGTGCTGTCTTCGGGAAGATCCTGAAGCAGCAGATCCGGATAGCTGACAAGTCCGGAAAGCACATTGTTCAGATCGTGAGCCACACCACCGGCCAGCATGCCCACGGCTTCCATTTTCTGGGCTTTGGTGAGCTGGCTTTCCAGTTTTTTTCGCTGGGCTTCGGCCCGGACCCTGCCGGAAATATTGCGTACAATGGCAAGAACCGTATCTTTTGTTGCAGCCACCATACGTGCTTCAAAGTATTCACTGTTCTCTTTGCCCATATACAGGCTGTATTCAAAAACTATTGGTTTATGTGTATCAAGGGCCCTTTCAATGTTCTTTTCAATCAGTGCGGAGATGTGTTCCGGAAGAACTTCATGGGCCTGTTTATGAAGAAACTTATCAGCGTCAATAAAAAGCTGAGTCTTATCACCCTGAAAATCCAGAAAGGCCCCGGTTCTGTCAAACTGGAATATCATATCCGGAATGGCATCCAGAAGGGCCTTGCGTCTTGCCTCGCTGTTCAGGGCTTCTTCTTCGGCTTTCTTTCTCTCCTTTACTTCTGCCTGAAGTTCTTTGTTCATCATTTGAAGGACATTTTCCCTGGCTTTGATGCGGCTGGCCATATCCTGTATTGTGCTGGCAAGGGTTTCCATTTCCCTGTGGCGGACTCGGGTGAAGGCGTGGTCAAATCTTCCGTTCCCCACATGTTTAAGGCTTTCTGAAAGAGACTTGAGCAGAGGCTTCATAAAAAGACGGGAGAGAAGCCCAATGCCAATGTAAATGGCCATGAGGGAAAGTCCCAGTACCCAGAGGGTTTGGTTGCGCAGGCGTGCAAGGTCCTTTTTGTATGGTTCTCTGGAAAGGTAGAGATCCATGGAACCTATGGTGTTCCCATTGTTCCGGATATTCATGCTGGTCATCTGGGAGGGATCAGGGTTTTTGTCCTGTATGGAATCAAAGAAGACATGGCCATGGATGTCCAGGATACGGATACCGGTCATGGGGTCATTCTGGGTAAAGGCAATCGCAATGCGTTCCAGTTGGGGGATATCCATATGCCACAGGGGGACAGCCAGAACATCGGTCAGACGCTGGGCATTTTCTTCGGTTTGGGATCGGAAAGAAGTGGAAATCTGTCGGGCTTCCCTTGTAAAATAATAAAATACAAGGGGGATTTGAAGGATAAATACCAGCAGAAAAACACTGATGGAAAGATCCCTTGAAAGGCTGCGCTTGGATGCAGGAGGCATGGGGCTTGACTTTCATGCTTCATAAGGGGTCATACGGAGGCTTTTAAGCATACACTGACATATCAAACTTGTTAGCATTCTGAAGAGAAAATGGCAATCACTTCCTTTTACCCAAATCCTCCATCAAAT
The DNA here is from genome assembly GCF_006175995.1 of Desulfobotulus mexicanus. Lineage (NCBI taxonomy): Bacteria > Pseudomonadati > Thermodesulfobacteriota > Desulfobacteria > Desulfobacterales > Desulfobacteraceae > Desulfobotulus > Desulfobotulus mexicanus. The sequence goes on along the minus strand of NZ_VDMB01000007.1, from coordinate 221 downwards.
TAATCCACACCCCTCCTGTGGTGTTTCGGGAGGCTTTTTTCAGCCCTCAACGGGGCGGTGAGGATTCAAAAATAATTATTTATGAGGAATAATTCTCAAATATGAGACGCAACACTCAGAAAAAATCAATACACAGATTTTTTTGGCGTAGCTATCCCTTTTGAGTCAACAATCTAAAAACTATTCTTCTGCCTTGGTACTGAGTCAGGCTGGTCTAAGCC